>JAWOFG010000074.1:0-9827 GCA_046482365.1 Pelovirga sp.
CCCTGTTGGTCGACATTGACCAGCACTTTTTTTACTGCTGGAGGTAAATAGGACAGCCGCCCTTTGGGCAGGAAGTCGGTGGCGCCTCCTTTATGGGCCATTGCTGCAGTTCTCACATCACGGATATCGGTGAGAAAGATAAAAGGCAGTTGCGGTTGAATCTGTTGCGCGATAAACAGGGCAGCCAAGCCGTCAACTGAACTTGAAAGATCGGATAAAATCAGATCAAAGGCTCCTTTTTGTAGAGCGTTGGTAAATTCTTCCAACGTGGTTACCCGCCTTGCTTGGCAGTTGATCCCCTCCTCGGCCAGAAGCGCGAGGGCCATGCCGAAATCCTTTTCACTTTCTTCCAGGTGCAAAAGACGCAAATTCTTCGTCAAAATATATTTTCCGGTAAAGGTCGGCGGCCGGCTGGAACCGATCGTGTTGGATCACTATACTGCGACGGTAAGCATGGAGAATTGTCGAGGCGATTGATATCAGGTTTTCCCGGTATTTCCGCTTCGATTTTCCTGATAAGTCTCGGGGTGGTGGTTCAGAGGGTGGTCAGTCCTTCGCGGATAGCGTATTTGGTTAACTCTGCAATGCTGCGAAGATTGAGTTTCCCCATGATATTTTGTCGGTGGGTTTCGATGGTCTTGACGCTCACATGGAGTCGCTTGGCGATCTGGGCGGTGCTGTTGCCTTCCGCAAACAGCTGGAGAACTTCACGTTCTCTGGTGGTCAAAATTGAGTACGCTGAGTTGTCGGTCTGCTTCAGGTTGTGAATGTAATCGCCAACTACCATCTGGGAGATTTCATGGCACAGGTAAGTGCGGTTAGCGAGGACAGCGCGGATGGCCTGGTTCAATTCTTCAAAGGCACTGTCCTTGAGCAGGTAACCTGAGGCACCGACCTTGAGCATCTCCATCACAAAGCGCTGGTCAGCGTGTACCGAAAGAGCGATGATCTTAACCTGGGGAGCTTTGGCAATGATCTGGCGAGCGGCTTCGATACCGTTGAGGTCGGGCATGGAGATGTCTATGATCACAATTTCCGGTACAAGTTTCAAGGCCAGGGACACTGCATCGCGACCATTGGCGGCCTCAGCCACCACTTCCAGTCCCGCTTCTTTGACCAAAAGGCTGCGCAAACCCTCGCGCAGCATCTGGTGATCATCGGCTAAGAGGATTCGTGTGCTCATGATGGTGATGTTTCCTCCTGTGTGGTTGTGGTAGGAACCGTCAGAACGACCCGGGTGCCGCCGCCGGGGGCCGTGGTGAACCCAATCGCCCCACCGAGGTATCGCAGCCTTTCCTGAATACTGAACAGGCCAAAACCGCTTCTTTCTTCCCACCCCTTTTGTAAACCAGCGCCATTGTCCTCGATGACGACCTGGACGTTGTCACCCTCACGAGTGATGACCACTTTGGCTCGACTTGCCCCTGCGTGCTTAAGAACATTGACCAAAAGCTCACGTACTGCCTGATACAGGAGGACCTTCATCTTCCAGGACAGCGGTTTATCACCATCGTCATCCACAAACTCGACAGGAAGGTTGTGCTGGCGGGAGAAGCCCTCGGCAAGGGAGCGAAGGGCCTCTTCCAGCCCGAGTTCGTACAAAATCGGTGGACTCAGTTCAAAGATGAGAGTTCGAATCTTTGGGATAGTCCCTTCAATCAGTTTACGGACCTCTCTCGCCGTCTGATGACAGGCTTCTGCGGTTTCCTCTGCTCCCAGCTGCCCTAACTGGATTCTCGCCAATGCCAGAGGTTGCGCGATCTCGTCATGCAGACCGCCAGCGATCTGCCGGCGCTCACGTTCTGCGGTCAAGGTTAACTCCGTAGTAAGGGACAGTAGCCGGCCCTGATATGTCCTGAGATTTTCCTCCATCTGCCGACGTTCGGTGATGTCGATGGAAATGCCGGCAATCGCCATCGGCCCCTTGAATGGATCCTCGACAGGAAATTTCACCGATTGATAATAACGCCTGTCCCCGGCGACATCAACACACTCTTCCATCGTCTTTGATGCCCCTGCCGCCAGTACCTGGCGGTTATTTTCAAGGTATTGGACGGCGCTTTCAGGAGGGAAAATCTGATCAATATGGTGGCCGATTACCTGCCCGGACTCCATTCCCAGGAGCTTACACCAGGCCTTGTTGACCAAACGAATCCGACCGTCTGCGGCGGTTACATAGATAGGGGTTGGCGCGTTGTCGAGTAATCTGGAAAGAAAGCCTTCTGTAAACCTCAGGGCGGACTGGGTCTCCCTCGTTTCCGTCACCGCTTGTCGCAGCTGCCTGAAATCCCGACGCAGCAGAAAAAAGAGAAGAATCGAGGTCACAGCGACGAAGAGCCACCCCTTGAACAGTGAAACGAGGGTAAAATCAGCCGGCAAGCCGGAATAGAGTCCGGTTAGAAAATCGCCGGCAGCTATCCAGATGCCGGCTAAAAGGGCATACCACAGAGCTATTCGAAGGGCTTTTCGAGATGGTGATCCAATTATCCGCATAAAGGATCCTGTGTCATCTACGCTTGGGAAGCTAAATTGCAACCATACTTTTATAATATCCGACTTCAGGCGGACCACAAGAATCGAGACAAAAGAATTGGGCAAGTCACAATGTGCATTGATCCGCGACAATGTTTATGAGCCCTCAGGTGGTGAACAATATCTTCCGGATCGCCAGGCGGAATTTTTATGTTCTCAGGTTCGTGTCTTTCGCAACAGTGGCGTTATACTGCAGGTTGACTCTCCATTGGTCAGCCAGATTTCACCATCCTGTATGGTGCACTGTAGCTGCATGTTGCGCTGAACAAAACCGGTGATTTTTTTGCAGGCCATTTCAGGCAGTTCGATAACACTGAGATTGGCGAAGCGTTGTAACTTCTCGGCATTGCGCTGCCACCACAGATCAGCGCCACGACCGCCGTAGCTGTAGAGAATGACCTGTCTGGCGCGGCTACAGGCTTTACGCAGGCGGCGTTCGTCCGGCAATCCGACCTCGATCCACAGCTCGATCTCGTTGGTCAGACTCATCTGCCAGAGATCGGGTTCTTCGTCGGTACTCAGACCTTTGGTAAAACCCAGTTGCTCGTCAGCGTGCAGGGCGAAGGCCAGCAGTCGCACCATCATTCGTTCATCGGTTTCCGAGGGGTGGCGGGCTAAGGTCAGCAGGTGTTCAGCATAATAATTGCGATCTATGTCGGAGATTTGCAGGCCGGCTTTAAAAATCGTCGAACTATGAGCCATTAGTCGTCCTTTAGTTCCCGGGATGAGAAGGTCCCTTCTCTTAACGCTCTTCTTGAGGCCTTATCTACAAGGGAAAATATATTGTCTATGATGTTTTTTTGCTGTGCAGCTCTATGGCCGGGGACTTTAATAAACTCACAATTTAAACGATCAGTCAGGCGAAAAAAATCCCTGTACAGCTGATCATTGCTGAGCCGACGATTCTGCTTCGATCGATAATTGTATTGTTCCAGTTTATGACGTCTGCCTGCCAAGCTGATAATATTTTGCGAATCAGTAAAGATCGTCAGTTTGCATTCCGTGGTTTGTACCTCGCCAAGCGCCCACAGCAATGTCTGGAGCTCTAATCTGGTAGACGATGTCTGCTCAAAGCGTTGTACGTTGATCTGGTCACTCAATTCGTCAATAGCATCCAATGCAACTGTTTTGGCGACCAGAAGAAAGGCCCCGTAGCCGACCTTCGATGCGTTATCTACGCTGCCATCGGTAAAAAGTAGCAACTCCTTCATCAGGTCAAATTCATCCTTTGTTTTGACGGGCGGATAGCGATTTTTCAGCTTAGCTTCCGGCCCAGGGAAATCTCCACAGGTAGGGAAGCCCTTTCACCGGCGCAAGAAGTCAATTGGCGCGGAGTGTAGTGGTGGTGGTATATATATGCAAGCGGATCCAGATTCTCTTTATATTTGAGGTGCCAGTGGCGGATAAAAAAACGGTGAGCAACAAAGAAGAGGGAGTAGATGTTCCGTATCAGCAGATTGATCCGGAAACCCTGCGGAGAATGATTCAGGAGTTTGTCAGTCGCGATGGTGCCGATTGGGGCGATGGCGGCTGTGCGCTGGACGACAAGGTTGAGCAGGTTCTTCGGCAATTACGACAGAAACAAGTCAAAATTGTTGTCGATCTTCATTCACAAACAGCAAATATTGTTCCTTGTCGCTAAAGTAAGCACGCCCTCAGTCGTCATTTCCGGTCGCGTTGAGCCTGTGGATGGTGGAATACTCACAGATGATCCGGTAGATCGTCTTGCTTTTGTCGATGAGCCCCGTTACAAGGCTCTTCGGTGATGTCGAGACATTCTGGGGGTACGAGAAATAGCATTCGTCTGATGGAGGCTGCTAAGGTTGATGATCTGCTCAGCAATTAAGCCGAAAGAAGCTTGACACCTTCCTCACTTTATTGGCACTGTCTTGCGTGGTTTTTTTTGAATCAGCTTCGGAATTAGACCTTTAGGCATGCACCGCTTGGCATGCCGTTTCGTTTTTATGGAGTGGAGGGAAAAACGCATGTTGGTGTATTGTTGACCGACTTTATTGTTGTAGAATTTTGCAATTCTCTAATTTATTCACCGGCTTTGTCCGATGGAATTCAATTGATGTATAGGTATAACCTCCTGAAGTAATAGGAAAACTCATTTGCGAACTTTATTGTTTTTTAACACATTTCCCGCCAAGGTTCGCGCGGCCAGTTTCTGGCTGCTCGAGCATCTGAAGGTCAGCGACAATACCTTTTTGATCATCCTCGCGGTGATCATCGGCATGCTCGGCGGTTTTGGCAACTATGTGTTTCGCATGACCATCGAACTGGTTCATTGGCTGGTGGTGGAGCAGACCTTTGAGCTGTTCAGTATTTCTACCGATGAGTGGTCACTGCAGCGGGTGCTGGTGATGTTCATGCCCGCTATCGGTGGGCTGCTGCTGATTCCTCTGTGGATCCTGTTTCCCAAGGATCTTAAAGGGGGTTTTTCCTCCTTCCTGGTCAAGGTCAACCTGCGAGGTGCCAAGCTGCCCCTCCGGCCGTTGTTTACCAAAGGGCTGGCATCGGCTATCACCTTGGGGACGGGGGGTAGTGCCGGACAGGAAGGTCCGATTGCGGTGATCGGTGGTACCATCGGCAGTCAGTTCGGTAAATCCTTTCGTATGAGTAACGACCGGATCAAGGTGCTGGTGGCCTGTGGGGCCGCCGCCGGGGTGGCAGCAACCTTCAATGCTCCGATTGCCGGGGTGTTTTTTGCCACGGAAATTGTGCTGTTGTCGTCTTATGGTCTGTCCAGCTTTACCTCGATTGTTATTGCCAGCGGCATGGCGACGGTGGTTTCACGGGCACTACTCGGCGATATCTCGGAAATTGTCGCTCCACCTTATGTCATGGGCAGTCTGTGGGAACTCGGTTTTTATGTACTCCTCGGTATTTTGATCGGGGGTCTGGCGGCCGGGTTTATTGATCTGCATTACCGCATCAAGGATCGCATTGAAGCCCTCAAACTGCCGCCTTTGAGCAAGCCGTTTGTTGGTGGCCTGGCGGTCGGAGTCATTGGTATCGGGTTGCCACAGGTATTCGGTAACGGCTACGAATTTATCAGCGAAGTCCTCATTGGTCATCACAGCTGGTACCTGCTCGCCTTTCTGGTGCTTGCCAAGATGGTGGCCACCTCCATTACCCTCGGCTCGGGGATGCCCGGCGGCCTGTTTGCCCCTTGTCTGTTTTTAGGCGCGGTGTTTGGGGGTGCTTACGGGCATCTGCTTGAGGTCCTCTTCCCCGGCAGTTACATGTCACCCGGTGCCTACGCTCTGGTCGGTATGGGGGCCTTTCTGGCGGCCGCCACCCATGCACCGATGACGGCGATCTTCTTGCTGTTCGAGATTACTGACAGCTATGAGGTTATTGTGCCGATTATGCTGACCTGTGTCATTGGCACCTCTATTGCCCGTCGTTTCAAAAAAGACAGCCTCGAAACCTTTGAGCTTTCCCGTGCCGGCATCGACCTGGAAGCCGGGAAAGAGCGCAACATCATGAAGGCCATTGAGGTCAGTGAGGTCATGCGCTATCCGGTTGAAAGCATTTCTGAACGGATGACCCTTGGGGACTTTGCCCGCTTTGTAGAACAGACTTCCCACAGTAATTTTCCTTTGGTGGATGATGCCGGTGAGTTAACCGGCATCATTTCAGTGCAGGACTTTATGGGAGTGGTCTTCGAGAAGGAACTGATGGATCTGGTCGTCGTCAAGGAACTGGCTACCATCGATGTTATTACCGTTCATGCCGATGAAAGTCTCGATGATGCCATGCGTAAGATAGGTTATCGCAATATTGAACAATTGCCGGTGGTTGATCGTAAAACTCACCGCAAGATCTATGGCATTGTCTCCCGGCGTGACATGATTTCTGCCTACAACCGGGCGCTGATGAACAGCAGCCTCGGGGAAGAAAGCGAATGACCAGCGAATTACTGACCTCCCTTAACGAGCCACAGCAGCAGGCGGTGCTTTACCAAGGTGCAGCATTGTTATTGCTTGCCGGCGCCGGTTCAGGAAAGACCCGCGCCCTGACCCATCGCGTAGCCCATCTGATCCGCGAACGCGGCGTGCCGCCGTGGCGGATTATGGCGGTGACCTTTACCAACAAGGCCGCAGCAGAGATGCGTGAGCGCCTCGAAGTGCTCCTCGGGCAGGACAAACTGCCCTGGGTTGCGACCTTCCATGCCAGCTGCGTGCGGATTCTGCGCCAGGAGATCGAGCACTTAGGTTACACCCGCGAGTTCACCATTTACGACGATCAGGATCAGTTGCGCCAGCTGCGCGAGCTGCTCAAAGAGCGCAAGATAGCGGAAAAGGATCTAAAACCCCGCGCCCTGGCCGCTTTTATCGATAACGCCAAAAATCGTGGATTGACACCCCGGGACTGCCTCCAACAGGGGATTGATGATCCCGCTTTGATCGAACTATATCGCCTTTACCAGCAGCGCTTGAAACAGGGCAATGCCCTTGACTTCGGTGATCTGCTGCTTCTGACGGTGCAGCTGTTTGAAGAGGTTGCCGCTGTTCGAGAGCGCTGGCAGGAACGCTTTACCCATCTGCTCATCGATGAGTTTCAGGACACCAATCGGGTTCAGTACCGGTTGATGCAGCTGCTCACCGGGGCGCAGACGCATCTGTGTGTGGTGGGGGATGACGATCAGTCGATCTATCGCTGGCGCGGTGCCGAAGTCACAAATATTCTGGGTTTTGACCGGGATTACGCCAGTACGCGGATTATTCGTCTGGAACAGAACTATCGCTCAACCCGAACAATCCTTGATGCAGCGACCGCGGTGGTGGAGAAGAACAGTGATCGCCGCGCCAAGACATTGTGGACCGACAATCCGCCCGGCGAGGTCATCCATCTGGAGACCTCTGCTGATGATCTGGATGAGGCCCGCTTTATCGCGTCCGAAATCAGTCGCCTGCAACGCCAGGGGGAGGCGTTACGCAACATCGCCGTATTTTACCGCACCAATGCCCAGTCGCGGGTCCTAGAAGAAGCCCTGCGCGGTCAGCGGATCCCCTATGCCATGTTTGGCGGGTTGAAGTTCTATGCCCGCCAGGAGATCAAGGATGCCCTGTGTTATCTGCGAACCCTGGTTAACTCGGCGGATGCTATGGCAGCACGGCGGATCATTAATAACCCCGCGCGCGGGATCGGCGCGGCCACGATTGAGCGGATTGTCCAGCTTGAAAGCGAAGCTGGTGGGTTCATGGCAGCCTGTCGCCTGATCCTGGAACGTAAGCATCTCGGCACAGCAGCAGCGAAACGGGTCAGGGGCTTTGTTGAATTGATGGAGGATTTTGGCCGGCGCCTGGAGCGTTTGCCATTGCCGCAGCTGATGGCTGAAATCCTGCAGGATAGCGGCTATACCCCTCTCCTGCAGGAAGAGGCACAACAGGCCCTGACCGCTGATGGCCGGCAGGAGGCCAAAGGGCGGCTCGACAACCTTGAGCAGCTATTGGCGGGAATGGAAGAACATCGGTCACAAGGTGGCAGCCTGCAGGACTATCTGGAGCAGGTGGCCCTGATGACCGACCTTGACCAACATGATCCAACCATTGAACGGGTTACCCTGATGACCCTGCATTCGGCTAAAGGACTCGAATACCCCCTGGTTTTTATCACCGGCATGGAGGAAGGACTGTTTCCCCACTCCCGTTCTGTCAGCGGCGGTGCCGATCTCGACGAGGAGCGCCGCCTTTGTTATGTCGGTATGACCCGCGCGATGCGCAAACTTTATCTGTCCCATGCCCGCCGCCGGCGGGTCTACGGTACCTGGCAGTTCAACGCCCCCAGCCGTTTTCTGGCTGATATTCCACCGGCTTTGCTCAGCGGTTACCGTGAGCCATCCATCGCACCAGCAGTAACCACCGTGGCGGCGTCAACGCCACAGTCAGTGGCCCACAATCTGGCCGGTCTGGCTGATCTGGTCGCAACTGATGAGATGGATCAATCAGCCGAAGCTCATACTCAGCCGCCGCCGACAAGACCCGCTTCAGCTGCAGCCTCAGTAGCTCCTGCTGCTGATGGAGGCGGCTTGCGTTTGGGCGCACGGGTGCGCCATCTTAAATTCGGCCCCGGTGTTGTTCGCCGTCTCGAGGGCAGTGGCGATAAACAGAAAGTGACCGTTTATTTCAATTCGGTCGGCACCAAAAAATTGTTGCTCAAATTTGCCGGTTTGATGCCGGGTTGAGAAGAAGAGGGTCGATGCTCGCAAGTCCTTCCCCCTATACCCTGCTGCTGGTCGATGATAATCCGGTCAACCTGCAGCTGATCACCCAGGTGATCGAGCTCGATTTGCCTGCCGTACGGGTGTTGACCGCCGACAATGCCGCCGAAGGATTGATCCTGGCGGCAGAACATCAGGTTGACGGAGCCTTTATTGACGTGCAGATGGCGGGAATGGACGGTCTGGAGATGTGCCGGCAATTACGCTTGCATCCCCGGACCGCCCGTATCCCTTTGGTGTTGATGACCGCTCACATCGCTTCACCACAATTGCGTGCCGAAGGGCTTGAGGTTGGGGCTCACGATTTCATCAGCAAGCCGATCAGTAACGTTGAAATGCTGGCCCGCATCAAGGTCCTGTTGCGACTGTGTGAGAAAGAACGCGCCCAGAGGGACAGCACTGCACAACTGCAGCAGCAGGTCGAAGGGCACTCGGCCCAGGTGCGCTGGCTTAGTGGCCTGTTGATTTCCGGTGATGGTCCCCTGGCCCCTGAAGATGAACAGTGGTTGCGGCAATTTGCCGCCGACCTGCCCCGGATGGATCGCAAGGATGATCGTCTTTTTTACGAAAAGCTGTTGAATGATTTTCCACTGCCCTGGCGTCGCACCCTGCTCAAACTGTCCTTGCTGGAATGTATCCCCCTGGCATTGGCCGGAAGATTGAGTGAAATAGCCGATATCGCCGCCGGTCTTGATTACCTTGCGCGCCACCAGTTGTCTCTGGTCCAGCTTAAAGGAAAAGAAGATTGTCTTAAGTTTCATCCTCAGGTCAAGCACCTGCTCCGCAGCAAGGCGCAGCAGGTGCTCAGTGATGCCGAGCGCAGCGAGGTGTATCATATTGCTGCCGACTGGTACCGGGAAGGGGAGCAATGGCTGCCGTTGCTGGCCTGCCTGATCGATAGCGACCGCTATACAGAGGTATCACAGTTGCTCAAGCAGCGTGGTCTTGAGCTGTTGCATCTGGATAACACCTGTACCTCCATCCGGGTGCTGGATCAGATTGCTGACGACAGGGTGGCAGAATGTGGGTGGCAGTCACTGCTGCGCGGCATCATGCGTCTGAA
>JAWOFG010000094.1:0-4636 GCA_046482365.1 Pelovirga sp.
GCAACCTCCTGTTCAAGATGGATCGCCTGGATGTGTGCCTCAATGTGATGAACCCCGATAAAAGGAATATTCAAGGCATAGGCAAAAGCCTTGGCAAAGGACACGCCAACCAGCAGGGCACCGGTCAGACCGGGACCGCTGGTCACGGCGACCCCCTCGAGGTCAGCGGCCTCTATCCCAGCGTGCTGCAGTGCTTCATCAACCAGCGGATTGATCACTTCCAGATGGCGGCGTGAAGCCAGTTCGGGCACCACCCCACCATAGATTGAATGCAGATCAATCTGCGACGAGATAACATTCGACATCACCTCACGGCCATCACGAACTACGGCAGCGGCAGTTTCATCGCAGGAACTTTCAAGAGCCAGAAGTAACATCACAGGTCCTTATCAATCACAATAAATTGGTGGCCAACTCAGCCAGGGCCGAGCGTTCTCCTTTGGTCAGGGTAACATGGCCGATCAGCTCCTGCCCCTTAAACCGTTCGACGGAAAAAGAGAGTCCGTTACTGGCAGAGTCAACATAAGGATTATCAATCTGATAGGGATCTCCGGTCAGGACAATCTTTGTCCCTTCACCGGCTCGACTGATAATCGTTTTTATTTCATGGGGAGTCAGGTTCTGCGCTTCATCAACAATCAGGTACTGCTTTGGGATCGAACGTCCACGGATATAGGTTAAGGGTTCAATCTCCATCAGCCCCAGATCAATCAACTCACGATAGCCACGTTTGCGCTTTCCTCCTTCATCGTGGGATGACAGTAACAGTTCAACATTATCGAAAATCGGTTGCATCCAGGGAGCCAGTTTTTCTTCAATGTCACCCGGTAAAAACCCCAGATCCCGTCCCATCGGGAAGACCGGTCGCGAGATCAGCAAACGGTTATAGGCTCCCTCATCGGCTGATTTTAGCAGACCGGCAGCAATAGCCAGCAAGGTTTTACCGGTACCGGCTTTACCTACCAGAGATACCAGCTGAACATCGTCGTTCAGCAGCAGATCAAAAGCAAACTGCTGCTCGCGATTTCGCGGGTGAATCCCCCATACCCCCTCTTTAGGCACCTTGATCAAAGGTACAATCTTCTGTTGAACAGCAACATAACGACCGAGAGCGGTGTGTGACGGGTTGGTCTCATCGACCAGGGTTACTCCCTGATTGGGGTAAAAGTCCAGCTCGATATCAATGGAACCTTCTTCGTAAAAACGATCAACCTGCTCTTTGCTGACCAGTTGCTCCACCGTCCCGGTGTACAACTCATCTACCGGCACCTTGTCGTTCTGAAAGTCTTCCGCCTGCAAACCCAAGGTGTCAGCTTTGATGCGCAGGTTGATATCTTTGGAAACAAGAACCACCCGGCCATCAGGCAGGGATTCCATCAGATCATTTGCCACCGCCAGAATACGGTTATCACCACGATCAACGCGCAACTCCGGTGGCAGCTTCTGCATAAACTCCTGCTTGTAGATAGCTACCTTGAGCATGCCGCCATTTTCCAGCGTTACGCCCTCCACCAGCTTGGCCTGAAAACGAAAGGTATCGATCATCCGTGAGATATGACGCGCATTGCGTCCGGTTTCACTCTGATCCTTTTTAAACCGATCAATCTCCTCTATCACCGTTAAAGGAAGGACGACCACATTATCATCAAATTTGAAGATAGCCTGAGGGTCGTGCAGAACAACATTGGTATCCAGAATATAATGCTTCATCAAATGCTTCTCCAAGGAAACAGGACGCCAGGGGTCCAGTTCACAAACTTGGTTTCAAGTTACAAACCTGCTCGATAAATTCATCAATCTGTGCTTCCGTAGTAAAAAAACCGGGGCTCACGCGGATCGTTCCGGTGGGAAAGGTTCCACAGCTGCGATGGCTGTCGGGTGAGCAATGTAACCCGGTACGCACTGCAATGCCACGTTGATCAAGAAGATAGCCCGCGGTTGAAGGATCGATTCCTGCAATGGTGAAGGAAACAGCCGATCCACGGGCCTGCTGTGCCGAGGGTCCGTAAAGCTGAACACCATTGATCTGAGCCAGCCCGTTAATCAGCCGTCGGACCAGTTGGGCCTCATGGGCGTGAATCTGCTCAACGCCGGTTTCCAGCAAAAACCGCAGGGCGGCACCCAGGCCGGACAAGCCGGGGATGTTGAAGGTGCCGCTTTCGAAGCGTTCCGGCAGGATGTCCGGTTGTTGTGAAGAATGGGAATTGGCACCGGTTCCACCGTAAATCAGGGGGCGCAGTTCGATCCCCTCATGGATATACAAAAAACCGGTTCCTTGGGGTCCCAACAACCCTTTATGGCCGGGAGCGGCAAACAGATCAATCGCTAATTCATCAAGATTAATAGGCAACAGCCCCGCAGTCTGGGAGCCATCAACCAGCAGAATAATACCCTGCTGACGGCACCAGCGCCCGAGGCCATCCAGCGGCTGAAGTGAACCAAACACATTGGAGGCATGGTTCATCACCAGCAGGCGGGTGGGTGCTGCCAGGCAGGCGGTCTGAATATCCGCCGCTGCTGTCACGCCGCTGTGCGGATCGGCAGTGACTTTGACAATCTCGATACCCTGATCCTGCAACGCACGTAGTGGCCGGGTCACCGCATTGTGTTCCATGCTGGTAGTGACCACCCGATCGCCTTTATTCAGCAGGCCAAAGATTGCCAGATTCAGCGCCTGGGTCGCATTGGCGGTGAAAATAAAGCGTTCAGAAGAATTTATCCCAAACAACTCTGCCAACAGATCGCGGGTGGCAAAAACCTCACGAGCAGCGCCGATTCCCTGTTGATGACTGCCGCGCCCGGCACTGCCACCGCGTCGCAGAGCGTCATCAACCGCTTGATAAACGGTCTCCGGCTTGGGATGACTGGTCGCAGCGTTGTCGAGATAAAGCAGATTCATTGGTGAGGTTGATCCGGTTAAGGAAATAGTCCCGTAAGGGCTCGTTAAAGTATGAACAATACTTAAAATTCAGGGTGACGACAAGACAATCTCGTGCCGGCAACATAATGCCACAAATTTATCTTTCACTATAACGGATTCATAGCCAGATGAAAACCGAAGTGACCCCTGCCCCGGCCCGGCGGGCGGGTTACAGGAAATAAATAAAAAAGAACTTGAAACCACAATATATAGTCGTTAGAGTTTAAACCTTAGCATATATAGTGGCAAAAAAATCAACGCACCGCCCATCCATCCAGACCAGAAGGACCGAAAATGACCGAAAATCAAGAAGAAAACACCCTCAACCTGTCCAGTAATGCCCTCACTGTTTTACGTAAACGCTATTTCATCCGCGATACCAGCGGCAAACCCCTGGAAAATGCTGACGAATTGTTTCGCCGCGTTGCCTGCACCATTGCCGGTGTGGAAAAAGACAGTAATCGGCGTGAGCAGTTCGAAGCTGACTGCTATGAGATGATGTCTCAGCTTGATTTCCTGCCTAACTCGCCGACCCTGATGAACGCCGGCCGTCCCTTGGGACAACTGTCGGCCTGTTTTGTCTTGCCGGTTGGTGATTCCATGGAGAGCATTTTTGATGCCATCAAACACACCGCCCTGATTCATAAAAGTGGTGGCGGCACCGGCTTCTCCTTCTCTCGTATTCGTCCGGCCAATGACGAGGTACAATCGACCAGCGGCGTTTCCTCGGGTCCTATCTCTTTCATGCAGGTGTTTGATGCGGCGACGGAAACGATTAAACAGGGGGGCACCCGTCGCGGTGCCAACATGGCCATCCTGCGAGTCGATCATCCCGACATCATGGACTTTATCATGGCCAAGCGCGATCCGACGATGTTGACTAATTTCAATATCTCAGTTGGCGTTACTGAAACCTTTATGCAGGCGGTGGAAGCCGGTGATGACTATCCCCTGATCAACCCGCGTACCGGCAATCAGGTCAAACTGCTGAATGCCACCAAGGTCTTTAGCCAGATTGTCGATATGGCCTGGAACAATGGCGAGCCGGGCATTGTCTTCCTCGACCGGCTGAACCGTGACAACCCCACCCCCCTTGTTGGCGAAATTGAAAGCACCAACCCGTGCGGCGAGCAGCCGCTGCTCCCTTACGAATCGTGCAATCTGGGCTCAATCAATCTGGCACGGATGATCAACAACGGGCAGATAGACTGGGACAAGCTGCAGAAAACCGTGGAACTGGCGACCCGCTTCCTTGATAACGTCATCGAAGCCAACGCTTACCCGCTACCGGAAATCGACCAGATGACCCGTGCCAACCGCAAGATCGGTCTTGGGGTTATGGGCTGGGCCGACCTGTTGATTCTGCTCAAGATCCCCTATAACAGTTCGGAAGCGGTAGCTTTAGCCGAAAAAGTGATGCGCTTTATCAATGACGCCGCTCACGAACAGTCCGCGCAGTTAGCAGCCGAGCGTGGTGCCTTCCCTAACTTCCAGGGGAGCATTTTTGATCATCCCGAAGGTCGCTCCATGCGTAATGCTACCTGCACCACCATTGCACCGACCGGTACTATTTCCATTATCGCCAACTGTTCAAGCGGAGTTGAACCTCTGTTCGCTGTTTCCTACGTGCGCCAGGTCATGGACAATAACAAGTTGATCGAAGTTCATCCGGTATTTGCCCGCATTGCCCGCGAACGCGGTTTTTATTCAGAAGAA
>JAWOFG010000101.1:0-23625 GCA_046482365.1 Pelovirga sp.
CTGATAGATTGCATTAGCGATTACGCATGATCAGTTCATCGACGCCAAGTCCCTCAATGAATTTCAACTCAGCGGGAATGTCCACGCCGTCGGGAAGCTCACTGTTGTCCGCCACTTCAGCCTGACACAGCAGACCAGCACCCTACGCTTTGAGCAGGTCTTCCAGATGATTCGCGTATTTCCAACTCCCCGTCTTCAATTGACTAGGAGCACTTTTTATAATCCACGACAAACAGAACACGAAACATCTGCTTCATAGCGTTGATGATGGGCAAATATATTGAGATCAAAACGGGACAGTCGTTACGTCAGATCCGTCAAGACCTGTAGCGGATTCATGAGGCTCAAATTCGTGACGAGTGAATCGGTGAAATTTATGTGCTGCAGATGGAAGTCGGCGATTTGGCAATCAGTGAGCTGATGAAGCTATTAAATTCCGATTGTCCGCATTAATTGGCTGAACTCAGGGTAACTAGCAAACTATTGTTGTTGCTTCTGTTTTTGTACATATTTGTGTTATATAGATGCTTTTTCTTGCCCTATCTATAGTGCAAACTCGGCCCAGATCGGGCAGTGGTCCGATGGCTTTTCCATGCTGCGCAATTCGTAGTCGATGCCGGCAGCGATACAGCGCTGCTGTAACTTTCTGGTCGCCAGGATCATATCGATCCTTAAGCCGCGCCTGGGATCGGCTTCAAAGCCGCGGGAACGATAATCGAACCAACTGAATTGATCGTTCACCGCCGGGTTCAATGTCCGCCAGGTATCCTGCAGGCCCCAGCTGTAAAGTCTTTCATACCAGCTGCGTTCTTCCGGCAGAAAACTGCACTTTCCGGTGCGCAACCAGCGTTTGACATTGTCTTCTCCTATGCCGATATCCGCATCTGTCGGTGCCACATTCAAATCCCCGAGAACCACCAACTGACCTTCCGGATCAGCTTGATTTGTCAGCCAGTTGTACAGATTTTGATAATAATCTCGTTTATGGAGAAATTTTACCGGATGATGGCGACTTTCCCCTTGCGGGAAGTAGCCATTAACGATTTTTATGGAGGTGCCATCGGCCAGCTGATAAGCAGTGATCAGGGTTCGACGTTGATGTTCCGGATCTTCATTGGGATACCCCTTCATCACTGACAGCGGCTGCCGGCGTGACAAGGTTGCTACCCCATAGTGCCCCTTCTGTCCATGATGGGCAATATGGTAGCCCAGGTCCGCTAACTGTTCGTGGGGAAATTCGCTGTCGTGAACCTTGATTTCCTGCAGACCGATAATGTCAGGATCATACTTTTCCACCAGCGCCTGCAACTGATGGTAACGTGCCCGTAAGCCATTGATGTTAAAGGATATGATTTTCAAGCTACCTCCCGGACTCCAGGGTTAACGACAGAGAAAGCCATTGATCGTCTGGATAAAATCATTACCGTAACGTTGTAATTTAACCTGTCCAACACCATTGATCGCCATCAGTTCACTCTGACTGGTCGGCAATGCAACAGCCATCTCTGCCAGGCTCGCATCACCAAATACGACATAAGGTGGAACACCGTCGCGATCAGCTATCTGTTTACGTACCCTGCGCAGTTCCTCAAACAGGGCCGGGTCGTAGTTTTGCCCTTTTATCTTATGTTCTTTCTTTTTGCCACGCTGGACTCTGGTGCGTGGCTTACACAGTTTGAGCTTTTCCTCACCGCGCAGCAGGGGGCGCGCCTGTTCGGTCAGCTTCAGAATCGAGTAGCGGGCCACATCCTGTTCCAGGTAACCCAGCTGTATCAATTGACGCAGCAAGTAATTCCAGTCGTCGCGACTGACATCCTGACCTATCCCGTAGGTTGAGAGTCGATCATGTTTTATTGTTTTGATCCGTTGGTTTTCTGCCCCCCGCAAGACATCGACCACATGTCCCATGCCAAAACTCTGGCCAACCCGGTAGACACAGGATAGCGCTTTGCGGGCGTATTCAGTAGCATCATATTGTTCAGGTGGATTCAGACAATTATCACAGTTACCGCAGTCCGCTTCGATCACCTCGCCAAAATACCCCAGCAGGACCCGCCGTCGGCAGATCCCCGCTTCGGCAAAAGCCACCATGGCGTTCAGTTTATGCAGCTCGGTACGCAATTGCTCCGGATCTTCGATTTTTTCAATAAATCCACGCAGAAGAGCGATATCAGCATAGCCGAACAGGAGCAGGGCCTCTGCCGGTAAGCCGTCGCGGCCGGCACGACCGGTTTCCTGGTAAAAGCCCTCGATATTTTTCGGCAGATCATAATGAACGACAAAACGGACATTGGGTTTGTCGATGCCCATGCCGAACGCCACGGTGGCGACAATAATCTGCACATCGTCGCGCAGAAAATCTTCCTGCACCGAACGCCGCACCTCCGAAGCCAGACCGGCATGATAGGCTGCCGCCTGATAGCCGTCCCGATTTAATTTATCGGCGACCTCTTCGACCCGCTTCCGACTCAAACAATAAATAATCCCGGACTGATCGCTATATCGCAAGAGAAACTCACAAAGCTGCTGATACGGCTTTACCTTATCGACCAGACTATAACGGATATTGGGCCGATCAAATCCACAGACGACCCGATAAGGATCCTTCAGCTGCAGGCAGTTAATGATATCTGCCCGCGTCTGTTTTTCAGCCGTTGCCGTCAAAGCTGCGATCGGCACGCCTGGAAAGAGGTTGCGTAACTGACCTAGCCGGATATATTCCGGGCGGAAATCATGACCCCACTGGGAAATACAATGAGCCTCATCGATTGCGAACAAGGCAGGAATTATTCCCTGTAAAAGAGTGAGAAAATCAGCGCTCATCAAACGCTCAGGGGCAACATAGAGCAGATCAAGTTGATTTTGATGTAACCGCTTAAGCACATCATGACCCTCGCCCATCGTCAGGCTTGAGTTATAACAGGCTGCGCGAACCCCTAAAGCAACCAGACTGTCAACCTGATCTTTCATCAAGGCGATCAGGGGTGACACCACGATGGTTACCCCCGCTCGAATCAGGGCCGGAATCTGGAAACAGATCGACTTTCCGCCTCCGGTCGGCATCAGAATAAATGCATCCCGCCCGCCAATCAGACTGACAATAACCTCTTCCTGATGGGGTCGGAAACTCTGATAACCGAACACCTGCTGCAGGGTGGGCAGAACCCGCTCACGATCATCACCATGTAGATCCATCATAGCCGTAAATGCTCCGGTGCTTCCCTCGAGGTCTGATAGTGCCGATTTTCAACCAGGTCAGTCGTTGCCTGATCTTCTGTCACTAATTGGCCCCGGTCAATTCCGGTTGCGTTGATAATCAACCCCTTCCCGCTAGTGATTACCCGCTCCGGTCCCAGCAAGTTAAGGGTACGCCACCAGCTCAGGTTGAAATTGTGAATATTAATATCATCATCCACCAGTACCAGCAGCCGGGACCGGCTGTGGCTTGGCACTGTGCCCAGCTGACGAATTAGAACAGCAACCTCCGCGGCTGAACACTGTCTGACGGCAATAACCGCCACGCCGTGAAATGCCGTCATTTCCGGTATAACAAGATCAGCTATCAGCGGAAAGTCAAACAATAACATTTCGCGCAGCAACAGTTCATTGAGCTTCGCCAGCTGGACATTCTCGCTCGGTGGAGGGCCAACGACGGTGATTGGGATAATGGGCTGATGCCGGTGGCGAATCGCCGTAACTTCCATCAGCGGACAATCTTCACGCGTTACGTATTGTCCGGTATGATTGCCGAAAGGACCTTCTTTGACTCTGCTACCTGGTTTTATTTCGCCTTCTATGACAATTTCCACATCTGCAGGAACCTTCAACGGTTGGGTTAAACAGGGCGAAAAGGTCAATGATCGGCCGGTCAGCGCGGCGGCAAAGCCGTACTCACTACAGGCCGTTGGCAAGGGTGCTGCTGCAGCCCAGAACAGGGCCGGGTCCGCCCCAAGAATCAGGACTACCGGGAGCGCCTCCCCTCGTGATTCTGCGGTTTCAAGATGTTCAGCGGCACCTGAACCCGGTGCCATATTTAAGGCTATTTTTCCCTCCTCAACCAATGCTGCGCGATACAATCCCAGGTTGCTGATCCCGGTCACCGGTGAAACGCTATGGGTCAGAGCCAGAGTCAGATACCGGGTTGTTTCTCCCGGCCAACTCCGCAGTCCCGGAATATCGTTCAAGGACAATTCTTGGTGCTGATAATGCGGCTCAAGGGAATCCTTTGAGGGGATATGACATGCATTGGTCAAATTTGCTGCCGCATCTTGCTCGCCCGCAGCAATCATGTTTCTGATCTTAGTTCTCAAGCTCCGTTCATCAACTTCCAACATTCTCAACAACCGGGACTTAGAGCCGAACAGGTTAGCTGCAATCTGAACCGAAGTCCCTTTTACCGCCTCAAACAACAGCACATCACCGCCTGAAGCAGACAGGAATTCGCGCCGGCTCAGCGCCGCAAGCTCAAGATCCGGATTAACCTCAGTCACAATTCTTTTGACTTCATTGTCAATCAGCAGCTGGCGCAAACATGCTCTTAACGTCATTTATATCATCCATTTTAAAAAGGTCGCTCAGTCTACCAAAAAAAAAGCCCCTCAGCGAACTGAAGGGCTTAATTTTAGGATTTTATGTTATTAATCAGAAACCTGCCATGCGCGCGAGCTGCATAACTGAACCGGGTATGATACCGAGGTACAGAACACCGATGACAGAAATCACGATTGACAAAGCGGTAGCCGGGTAAATTTTAACCCAGGAGTAATCTTCCTGCGGCTCTTTAAAGTACATATAAATCATAATGCGCAGGTAGTAATAAAGGGATACAGCCGAATTGAGCACACCCAGTACTGCCAGCCAGATGTAGCCGGAGTTAATGGCACCGGCAAAGATATAGAACTTGCCGGTAAAGCCTGCAGTTGGCGGCAAGCCCATCAGGGCAAAGAGGAAGATGCTGAATGCAATACCTAACATCGGCTTTTTAAAACCCAGGCCGGTGACACCATCCAGGGTCAGGTTTTCTTCACCACTGCGACCGATCAGAACCAGGATTGCGAAAGCGCCCATATTCATAAAGGTGTAAACGAGCATGTAGAAGAGGATGCCGGCTGAACCGATCTCGTTCCAAGCAACCAGGCCGACCATTGCGTAGCCGGCGTGGGCGATGGAGGAGTAAGCGAGCATGCGCTTGAGATCCTTCTGATTCAGAGCGATCAGGTTACCAACGGTCATGGTCAAAACAGCCAGGACCCAGAACACGGTGGTCAAATGGTCCTGCATGCCTTCGAGACAAATGAACGTCACGCGGATCAGCGCTGCAAACGCAGCTGCCTTTGGACCCGCACTCATAAAGGCAGTGATCGGTGTGGGCGCGCCCTGATACACATCGGGGGTCCACATGTGGAATGGTGCAGCGGCAATCTTGAAGAAAAAGCCGGTCAGCATCAGCAGACCACCAGCGATGAACATGACATTGGTTGTGGCATCAGGATTGGCCTGGATATAAGCGCCGATATCGTAGATTTTGGTAGTGCCGCTGACGCCATAGAGAAGAGCCATACCATAAAGCAGAAAACCGGTTGAGAAGGCTCCGAGGAAAAAGTACTTCAAACCTGCCTCGTTACACCGGACCTGATCACGGAAGAAGCCGGCCAGAATGTAAAGTGAAACCGAGAGAACCTCAAGACCAAGGAAGATGGTGATCAGGTCAGTACCCGAAACCATCCACATAGCACCTGCCGTAGTGATGAGAATCAGCGGATAATATTCGCCGACCGGAAAATTTTCGCGTTTGAGATATTCATCCGACATCAGGATGGCGAGCCCGGCAGCGATAATACAGATCATGCTGAAAAAGGCGGCAAAGTTGTCAAGCTGCACCGATCCGGCAAATCCATACTGTGTATCATTCCACCCCATGATGGTAACGATGCCGGCGACAATTAACGCGGCGATGCTCAGCCAGGCAATATGTGCAGTTTTACCCCGTGGAGAAAAGACCGCAACCAGAAGTAGTGCCATCCCTGCCACTGAGAGTATCAGGGACGGCATGACGGCATGCAAGTTCACATTCTGGATGGCTTCTTGAACCAGATTTTCCATCGAACAGCTCCTCGGAACCAGTGTTTATTCAATCAACAATTATTTAGTATCAACTACATTCGCAACCACAGGCTGCACCACTTCGACGATGGCAACCTGCTGGTTGTTCATCTGCTCGAGCAATTGTTCAAGCGCGGGATTCATCTTGTCAAAGAACGTATTGGGATAAATTCCGATCCAGAAAACAAACAGTAACAGCGGTGCCATAATGACAATTTCACGTGCCGAGAGATCCTTGATATTCTCATTGGCCGGATTGGTCACCTTACCAAACATAATGCGCTGATAGACCCACAACATATAGACAGCCGCGAGAATAACACCGGTGGTAGCAAAAACAGCGTACCAGCGCAGATCACTCTCAAAGGCTCCCATCAGTGCCAAAAACTCGCCAACAAAACCGTTGGTGCCGGGCAGACCGATGGACGAGAAGGTAATGATCAGAAAGATGGTCGCAAAGATCGGCATCTTTGAGGCCAGACCACCAAACTCGGAAATCTGCCGGGTATGCCGTCGTTCATAGAGAAAGCCGACAATAAGGAACAGCGCACCGGTTGAAATACCGTGGTTGATCATCTGCAGCATGCCTCCGGCCATCCCTTGCATATTCAGGGCAAACAGACCAAGCATAACGAAACCCAGGTGCGCAACAGACGAGTAGGCAACCAGCTTTTTAACATCGTCCTGCATCATGGCGACCAACGAACCATAGATAATGCCGACCACAGAAAGGAAGGCCAAAAAGGGAATGAATGTCTGCAGGGCCTCGGGAAACAGGGGCATAGCGAAACGAACGTAACCGTAGGTACCCATCTTCAGCAGAACCGCGGCCAGGATAACCGAACCTGCGGTTGGCGCCTCGGTATGGGCATCCGGCAACCAGGTATGCAACGGAAACATGGGAACTTTGATCGCAAAGCTGAAACCAAAAGCCAGGAACAACCAGAATTGGGCACCATAAGGAATATTCAGTTCGTAGAACTCCTGAATCCCAAAGCCGTTGACCGGTGAACCCGACTGGATAGCGTAGTAGTAGACAAAGATGATACCGACCAGCATCAGCAATGAACCGACAGCAGTATAGATGAAGAACTTTACCGCTGCGTATATACGGTTAGAGCCACCCCAGATCCCGATCAGGAAATACATCGGAATCAACATCAGTTCCCAGAAGATGTAAAACAGGAAAAGATCAAGGGAGATAAAGGCGCCCAGCATGCCGGTCTGCAGCAACAGCAGCATCGCCATAAAACCCTTGGTATTTTTCTTGACAGCATTCCAGGTGGACAGAATGGCAATCGGCATAATGAAGGTCGTCAACATCACCAGCCATAGACTGATGCCGTCAACCCCAACGTTGTAGTTCATCTGGAAAAATTCACCAACATGGATCCATTCATAGAATTCACGGTAGTGCATTCCGCCCGATGTCTTGAACACATTGTCAAAAGCCAGAGGAAGGCTGATTATGAATGTAATCAAAGATACAGCCAAAGCAAAGCTTTTGAGCATTGCGTCATTGTCCCGTGGGATAAACAGGAGGGCAATCATACCCACCAACGGGAAGAAAGTCATAATACTGAGAAGGTTGTCAGCCATGTGGAAACGCTCCTTGTAGCTTTATCGTATTCGCGGGCAGAATTAACAATTAACCAAAGACATAAAAGCCGACGATCACGACTACGCCGACCACCATGGCCACTGCGTAGTTATACATGTATCCCGTCTGGGTGTAACGCAAACCGGCCCCAACTCCTTTAACCACCCAGGCGCAGCCATTGACGATCCCATCGACCAGACGAACGTCAAAGACTTTCCACAGGAAGGTACCAAAGCGCTTGCAGGGGTTAACAAAGACGAAATCGTACAGTTCGTCGATGTACCACTTGTTGAAAACAAAGCGATAGACGCCGGCAAACTTCGCAGTAAATTGGGCAGGAAGCGCAGGATTCTTCATGTACATCAACCAGGCCATGTAAATACCGAACAGGGCAATACAGACCGAGAGGGCGATCAGGGTGTATTCAAGGGCATGAGAACCGTGAGCATTCAGATTATGCAGTTCCTGGGCATGGCCAAAAACCGGTGCCAGGAAGTTACCAAAATGGTTGCCACCACCAAGAATTTTAGGTACCCCGACATAACCACCAACCACCGCCAGGAAGGCCAGAACCATCAGCGGCACAGTAATAGTCCAGGGAGACTCCGGGATATGATCCTTGGCCCGGGGGTCAGTGCGCTGAGCACCAAAGAAGGTCATAAACACCAGACGGAACATGTAGAAAGCGGTCATACCGGCGACACAGACAGCGATAATCCAGAAGATCGGGTGACCGGCGGTTGAACCGAAGGACCACCAGAGAATCTCATCCTTGGAGAAGAAGCCGGAGAAAAAGGGCACACCGGCAATCGCAATGGTGGACAACAGAAAAGTCCAGTAAGTAATCGGCATTTTCGAGCGCAGACCACCCATGTTGCGCATATCCTGTGGATCATCATGGAGATGGGCGTGGTGATAAGCATGATGCATGGCATGGATGACCGAGCCGGAACCAAGGAACAGACAGGCCTTGAAGAAGGCGTGGGTCATCAGATGGAAGATACCGGCCGAGAAGGCACCAACGCCCATGGCCAGGAACATATAACCCAACTGGGAAACGGTTGAATAAGCCAGGACGCGTTTGATATCATTCTGGGCAAAACCAATAGAGGCGGCAAGAAATGCCGTTGCTGCTCCGATAATAGCGATCGTCATCATGGTTGATGGAGCCATGGCGAACAGGATGTTCATCCGGCCGATCATATAAATACCGGCGGTCACCATGGTTGCTGCATGGATCAGAGCAGAAACCGGGGTTGGACCTTCCATCGCATCGGGAAGCCAGGTAAACAGAGGAATCTGAGCCGATTTACCGGTGGCCCCTAAGAAAAATGCCAGGGTGATAATGGTGATCAGGGCCCCGCCGGCTTCAAGCAGATGTGCATTGGCAGCAATTTCTACAAAGTTAATGGTCCAGACGCCTTTGCCGGCCAGCGCCCAGAACAGAATGAACAGTCCGCAGAGGAAACCAAAGTCACCAATCCGGTTAACAACAAATGCTTTTTTCGCTGCGTCACTGGCGCTCTTCTTCTCGTAGTAGTAGCCAATCAGCAGATAAGAACAGAGGCCAACACCTTCCCAGCCGATAAACATGACCAGGGCATTGCCGCCCAGAACCAGCATCAACATGGAGAAGGCAAAAAGGTTCAGGTAACTGAAGAATCTGTAGTAGCCGGTCTCTCCATGCATATAGCCGATGGAGTACAGATGGATCAGGGTACCAACCCCGCTAACCACCAGAACCATCACGGCTGACAGAGGGTCAAACAACAATTCCCAGTTGACCTGAAGATTACCAACCGTCATCCAGGAAGCAAGAACGATTTCATGAACTTTTTCGGTATCCCCGATCAGTCTGAAAAAATTCTGTACCGCTACCAGGAATGAAAGGAATATCATCAGGGTACCGATACCGCCAATGACCGCTTCATTCTTGATCTTCTTGCCGAACAGGCCATTAATTATCGCCCCAAGAAGCGGGAAGAATGGGATGAGCCACAGATTACCGTACATCAAACTCTCCTATTAGCTGAAACACCCGTAAATGTGGTAGGGATCACCACTTGAGCATATTAAAATCGTCGACGTCGAGAGTCTCTTTATTGCGGTAAAAAGCAATAAGCAACGCCAGACCTACAGCCGCTTCAGCAGCAGCAACCGTCATGACAAAAAATACGAAGATCTGACCATCCAAGTTGCCGACATGTCGTGACAGGGCGATAAAGGTCAGGTTTACCGCGTTGAGCATGACCTCGATACACATAAAAACGACAATGGCATTTTTACGTGTGAGGACTCCAAGGGTACCTATTGCGAACAAAATGGCGCTCAACATTAGGTAGTGAGTGACAGTAATCATGGTTTATCTCCCAGGTCGTTCTCTGTTAGACTTTTTGTTTGGCAATTATTAACGCGCCGACAATGGCGATCAGCAACAATACCCCGGCAATTTCAAAGGGCAGGACAAAATCCAGAAACAGCGTCCGTCCGATCAGCTCAGTGTGACCAACCTCAGCTATCATGGCACTGGTCACCGGACCGCCGGTTCCCGTCGCATCACCGGTGCGCACCAGCTGGGTAGCGACAAACATGAGTAGCACGGAAACCAGCCCCCCCGCTGCGATACCATGGGTATAGCGCCCTTTGATCGTTTGCCCGAAGTTGAGCAGCATGATCACGAAGATGATCAACACCATAATGGCACCGGCGTAGACGATAATCTGAATGGCTGCCATGAAGGGGGACTCGAGCATAACGTAAAAAACTGCCAGACAGATAAAGGTCGTTACCAGATTCAGAGCGCTGTTAATCGGATTACGGCATTTGACAACAAAGAATGCCGATACAATCGCGACCCCTGCAACAAGATAAAAGAATAGAATTTCCATTGGGTACGCAGCTCCTTGTTACGACTTGAGAAGACGTGCTTTGTCAAACATAAAATCGCCACGTTTGAAGTTGGCCAGTTCATAAGCGCTCGTCATTTCGATAGCTTCAACCGGACAAGCCTCTACGCAGTAGCCACAGAAGATGCACCGCAGCAGATCGATTTCGTAGACTCTTGGGTATTTTTCGCCCTTTTCGTTCTCTTCCGATTCTACCGTGATGCATTTAGCCGGGCAGACGGTTGGGCACAAATAACAGGCAACACATTTTTCACGATCCTGAGCAGGTACCAGGCGATGCAAGCCACGAAAGCGCGGGGCAATCTCCAGTCTCTGCTTGGGATATTCCACTGTTGTGGAATTCCCGGGAAGCAGATGCTTCAACGTGATACTCAGGCCTTTGGCAAACTCTTTAAACATATCTATCCTCTACGCAACTTGTGGTTATTGCCAGAGCAGTACTGCAATACCGGTAATCACGATATTTGCAAGCGCCAGGGGGAGCATAACTTTCCAACCCAAATGCATCAGCTGATCATAACGCAGACGCGGGAAGGTCGCCCGGATCCAGATAAAGAAGAACATGAAGGCGAAGACCTTGATCAGGAAGTTCATCCAGCCATAGAAGGGTCCGCTCCAGCCACCTAGGAACAGGGTCGCGGTGATGGCTGAAATAGTAATCATGTTGGCATACTCGGCCATGAAAAACAGGGCGTACTTCATTGACGAATATTCGGTACAGAACCCGGAAACAAGCTCAGTTTCTGCTTCGGGAAGATCAAACGGGGTCCGGTTGATCTCTGCCATCGATGCGACAAGAAACAGACCGAAAGCCAATGGCTGGCTGAAAATATACCAGTTGGGGATATACTTCAGAGCCTCTATACCCCAGAGCGGTCCCTGCTGCGCCAGTACGATGCCACGCAGGCTCAAGGTTTCCGACAGCATGAAAACGGCGACGATGGAAAGTCCGGCCGCCAGCTCATAAGAAATCATCTGTGCGGTCGAACGAATACCTCCAAGCAAGGCATACTTACTATTCGAAGCCAGACCAGCCAGAACGATTCCGTAGACCCCCAAACCAGCCATGGCAAGAATAAACAGTACCCCAAAATTCAGATCGGTGATCTGCATCGGCACAACATACTGCGTACCATCGTAGGTAAAGTGGAGATCACCGCCGAAGGGGATAACGGCAATTGCGACGAAAGAGGGGGCCAGAAGCATCATCGGTGCCAGTGAAAAGGCAAACGGATGAGCCTGTGATGGGATCATATCCTCTTTAAAGAAGAGCTTTAACCCGTCGGCAATAGGCTGCAGCAAACCTTTTGGCCCGGTCATTGTCGGCCCCATGCGGGTCTGCATCCGACCAATGATTTTACGCTCGGCATAGGTCGCATAAGCAACAATCAAAATCATGACCACAAAGGCCACCGCGATTTTCAGCAGCATCGCAACGGTAAACAGAATCGGTGTGTTCGAGAGTGTCAGAACTTCTGGCGTCATGACCATCCTCTTCCTTCTTCAGCTATGGCATTTCTGCCGATTTTAAGTCGATAGAAGCTATCAACAGTACAGTATTGTATTTCCTGTTCAGAGCTTTGACGGCTCAACCGCAATCACAGACTGACCAGTGTAGATCTTGTTCAAGCCCAGATCAGCAAAGTGGTAGGGCGCGAAGATAACGCCCTTTGGCAGGCGATTATCAACCTTCACCTTAGACTGAATGGTCACGCCGGCAGCTTTAAGTTGAATCATGTCACCCGTTTCTACATTCAATGTTGCTGCGTCGTCACGACCAAACTCAAAGTAAGGTTCCGGACAAACTGACATGGGACCCTTAGAGCGCGTCGAAATCGAGCCGCTGTGATACAGCGCGCTACCTACGAGTAACTGGTATTCAGCCTGCAGAGGCTTACTGCCGGCAGCCGGGATAAGAACCTTTTTCACCGGAACCAGAGTCTCGCCACCCCAGACTTCACCTTGAGGACCGATTTGCTCGTAGTGGATACCT
Source organism: Pelovirga sp. (assembly GCA_046482365.1). Classification (GTDB taxonomy): domain Bacteria; phylum Desulfobacterota; class Desulfuromonadia; order Desulfuromonadales; family Geopsychrobacteraceae; genus Pelovirga. The sequence goes on from JAWOFG010000101.1 coordinate 12,602, forward strand.
GCATATCCGGCCACCTCACCCGTCAGTTCGTCAAAAGCTGCCGCCGGGGTTGCCGGAGCGGACTTCTGCAACTTATTGAGCAGGGCTTGAAATACCACAAAGTCGGATTTAGCCTCTCCTGGTGATTTGATACCGGCCCTGAGACGCTGAATACGCCGTTCTGCATTGGTAAAGGTGCCATCTTTTTCAGCAAAGGAAGCCGCCGGCAGGACGACGTCAGCATATTTGGCCGAATCAGTCAGGAACAGATCCTGAACCACCAAAAACGATTTTTCCAGGGCCTTTTTGACCAGTCCCTGATCAGGGTAGGTAACAACGGGATCTTCACCAACCAGATAGAGCACCGGCAGGCTGCCTTCAGCTGCGCTGTTGAGCATTTGCTGCGCTCCCTGTCCCGCAGGACCCGGGATAATCTGCAGATCGACAGCTCCTTGGCTGTTCGCTTTTTCACCACACAGGTATAAGCCGGATCCTTCGCGTCCAGCTATACCTGTCAGCAGGGCAAGGTTTGAAGCGGCAATGGCAATTTCCTTGCTGTGCGCAATATATGGCAAACCATAAGCAACAACGATTGCCGCATTTTGTGCGCCGGCCAACTCGCGAGCTGTTTTTTTGATCGCTTCAGCGTCAGCGCCGACCATCTTGGCTACAGCTTCGGGAGTATAGTCCGCCAGCGCCTTGGTCAGTTCGGCCAACCCATGTAAATCATCTGTTTTTGCCAGCCCTTCAGCAATGATGACCTGACACAGGGCATTGATCATATTGATTTCGCAACCTGGCTTATGCATCAGGGTGCGGGCATGAGGGAGCTTGCTCAACTTGCCACGCTTGTCAGCAATCACTGACAATTGTGCTTCATTCAGACGAATGGCCTGATTTATCACCATCCCTAAGACCGGATGGGTCTCGTAAAAATCTGAACGGATGGCCAGAATGGCATTGCACTTTTCAACCTGAGGGAAGGTGCCGGTTGAAGCGCTGATGCCCATGGTTTCATTCAGCCCTTCGGTAAGCCCTTGGTAACACTCACCTCCGGAGTGATCGAGGTTATGGGTACCAATCGCGGAACTGATCCGTTTAAGCAGCAACAGTTCTTCGTTGGTCAGGCGAGCACCACTGATAATACCAAGGTCCTTACCGGCCGCTTTGAACTTGTCAGCGATGGTGGCAAAGGCTTCATCCCAGCTCGTCTCTTTCAGCTCTCCACCTTTGCGAACCAAGGGCTTGGTCAAACGCTTGGCATCGTTGACGTAGGAATAACCGAAGCGTCCACGAACACAGAGATTGCCATGATTGACACCGGTTTCTTCGTTAAAGCGGATGGTCTGAACCTGATTATCCTTGACACCGAGGGTTAGGGTACAACCGTTGCCGCAGTAGCCACAGACGCTATTGACCTCTTTGAGCTGCCAGGGACGTGCTTTGAACTTGAATGGCCGTGGCAGAATCGCACCGACGGGACACATGGACACACACTGGCCACAGAACTCACAATTCAACCCACGATCAAAAGCGGTTGCAATCTTGGTTTCAAAGCCACGGTTGATAAAAGAATAAGAGCCATAGCCAACCACTTCGTCACATACCCGAACGCATTTACCACATAATACACAGCGGTTCATGTTGCGCTCTATCAAAGGATTGACTTCGTCTGTAGGCAGATCGAATTTTTCTCCCTGAAAGCGGTTGGTAACAACTTCATATTCGTAGGTCAGATCCTGCAGGTCGCATTCGCCACCCTTATCGCACACCGGGCAATCAACCACGTGATTAACCAGGAGAAATTCAAGTACGGTTTTACGGACCTTGTGGATTTCATCAGACATGGTCGTGACGACCATCCCTTCGGTGACCGGGGTCGTACAGGAGGGGATCAACCGCCCCTTCATCTGCTCGACTTCCACCAGGCAGATACGGCAAGCCCCATAAGGAAGAAGTTTTTTGGCATAACAGAGCACCGGTATATAGATACCATTCTCTTTGGCCGCCTCGTAGATTGTCGACGTTTTGGCGGTTGTGATCTGTTTTCCGTCAATCGTTAGATTAACCATCTTGACCTCTTATATTTCAAGCTGTGAACGCGATCAATCAATCGCCATGAAACGGCAAGCGTCGTAACAGGAAGTACACCGGGTACATTTATCCAGGTCGATATAGGCTACTTTGCCCTTTTCCCACTCTATTGCATCCACCGGACACACCCGTGGGCAGATACCACACTTCTTGCACTTCTCCTCGATCACGCGGAAGTGCAGAAGTTCCTTACAGCTGTGAGATGGACATTCTTTTTCCTTGATATGGGTCTCGTATTCATCACGAAAGTAGCGAATGGTAGAAAGAACCGGATTCGGGGCAGTCTGACCCAAGCCACAAAGCGAGCTCTTCTTGATATCGTAAGCCATGTCCTGGAGCATTTCGATATCGCCCTCCTGTCCTTTGCCTTGGGTAATCCGCTCAAGAATTTCGAGCATGATCTTCAAGCCAATCCGACAGGGGATACACTTACCACACGACTCGACGCGGGTGAAATTCAGGAAAAACCGTGCAATATCAACCATACACGTGGTCTCGTCCATGACCACCAGACCACCGGAACCCATCATCGCACCGGCTTTGATCAGCGAATCGTAATCAACCTCGGCATCCAGGGCTTCCGCCGGCAGACAACCGCCGGAAGGACCACCTGCCTGTACCGCCTTGAATTTGCGATTATTGAGAATGCCACCACAGACATCGTAGATGACCTCTTTCATGGTGGTTCCAGCCGGAACCTCGACCAGACCGGTATGCTTGACCTTGCCGGTCAGGGCAAATATCTTGGTTCCTTTGGTTCCCTCGGTACCGATGGAGGAAAACCAGTCAGCGCCGTTGTAAAAGATGTAAGCGACGTTAGCGAAGGTCTCAACGTTATTGATATTGGTCGGATAACCCCACAAACCACGCACCGCCGGAAACGGTGGACGGGGTCGGGACATCCCCCGCTGTCCCTCGATCGAAGCCATCAGCGCCGTTTCTTCACCACAGACAAAAGCACCGGCTCCTGCTTTGATACGCATATCAAGATCAAAACCCAGTCCGAGGCAGTTCTTACCGAGGAATCCTTTTTCGTAACAGGTATCGATGGCGAGCTGCAAACGCTTGATCGCCAGCGGATACTCTGCCCGCACATAGACATAGGCGAACTTACAGCCGATGGCATAGGCGCCGATCATCAAACCCTCGATCAGACCGTAGGGATCACCCTCAAGCACCGAACGGTCCATAAAGGCCCCGGGATCGCCCTCATCCGCGTTACAGATCAGGTACTTGGTGTCGCCCGGAGAGCCTTTGGCAAAGGACCATTTCAGGCCCGTCGGGAAGCCACCTCCGCCACGACCACGCAGACCAGATTTCTTAACCTCGTTAATAACCTCGTCCTGACTCATCGTGACGGCTTTTTTGATTCCTTCAAAACCCCGGTGATCGAGAAAATCATCCAGACTTTCAGCGTCGATGGTGCCGCAACGGGAGAAGATAATGCGTTGCTGCTTTTCGAGGAATTTGTGGTAATAAGGGCCTGCCACCTTTTTTTCAACCGGGTTGCCGGCCAGAACGTGCTCGTCAACGATCTGGGGAACCAGGTCAGCCGTGACAAAATCGTAGGTAACCGGTTCTTCCCCCGGCCTGCAGATGTCAACCAGAACATCGTTGGCACAGAGGCCACGACAGCCGGTGGAGCTGACATCACAGGCACTGCCGATCTTGGCGGCAACACCTTTTTTTTCAAACTCCGCCTCAAAGGCTGCGACCACAGATGCTGCACCGGAGGCAAGTCCACCCGTTCCCGTACAAATAAGGACCTTCAGATTTTCAGCAGTTTCAGACATAGAATCTTTCCTCGATACCTATAGCGGTGTCTTCCCTGGATCAGTCCATTGCCTTGTATTTTTCAATCACTTCGGCAGTTTTCTGGACAGTAATGCTCCCGTAGGTTGCATCATTGACCATAATGACGGGGGCCATCCCACAAGCTCCGATGCAGGCGACATACTCCGCTGTAAATTTCAGATCCTCTGTGGTTTCAGCGTGAGCGATTCCCAGTCTTTCAACGATCGCATCGCCGATGCGACCGGCGCCCTTGACGTGACAGGCCGTCCCCATACAGACACGAATAATGTACTTACCCCGCGGCTTGAGATGAAACTGGGCATAAAAGGTCAATACCCCGTAGATCTGACTGGCATAGACATTAAGACGCTCGGCAGCCAGATGAACCGTCACCTCAGGGATGTAACCATATGCTTCCTGGATCCCCTGCAACACCGGCATCAGGTTGCCATGCATATCGATGTACTTGTCGATAACTTCGTTTGCTGCGGTCAGATCAATTTCTTCCAGTTCTTCGACCTGTTCCTCAGCTTGCTGCACGTTGTCTGTCATAGCGTCCTCATAGTACAAGCGGGTAGATTAACGGTCGATTTCACCAAGAACGATGTCGAGGGTTCCGATAACGGCGATAACATCAGCCAGCAACCGCCCCTCAACCATTTGTGGCAACCCCTGAAGATTGATAAAGGACGGTGGCCGCACCTTCATCCGATAAGGGTGGGCACTGCCATCAGATACCAGATAGTAGCCAAGCTCGCCCTTGGGGGCCTCTATCCCCTGATAAACCTCCCCAACCTCCGGCTTGAATCCTTCAGTAATGATTTTGAAGTGATGGATCAGTCCTTCAATGGTATTCACCACATCCTGCTTTGGCGGCAGGACAACTTTCGGACAATCTGCCAGAATTGGTCCCGGCTTAAGCTTGTCGAGCGCTTGCAGGATAATCAGGCTTGACTGGCGCATCTCATCAAGGCGCAGTTTGTAACGGGCAAAGGTATCACCCTCCTGACGAACCGGAACCTCAAATTTATAGTCTTCATAACCGCTGTAAGGATTATCGCGGCGCAAATCCCAGTCGACACCGGAAGCACGAAGTCCAGGGCCGGTAATGCCGATATCGATGGCGGCCTCGGCAGTGATGGTACCGACGCCGATGGTTCTTTTTTGCCAGATCCGGTTGCCGGTGAGCAGCCCTTCATACTCGTCGATATGCGCAGGCATGCCTTCGGCATACTCACGCATTTCCTGCTCAACTCCGGCAGGCAGGTCGGCAGAGAGGCCACCTACACGAAAATAATTTGACGTCATCCGGGCGCCGGAAATCTTTTCATACAGGTCAGTAATGACCTCGCGCTCACGGAAGCAATAAAGGAATACCGTCATTGCACCAATATCAAGGGCATGGGTAGCCAACCAGACCAGGTGACTCTTCAATCGTGTCAACTCAGCCAACAGGACCCGGACAACCTTTGCCCGCTCAGGAATCTTATCAGTGATACCCAGCAGCTTCTCAACAGCCAGGACGTAGCCCAGATTATTGCTCATGGGGGCCAGATAATCGAGCCGGTCGGTCAACGGAATAACCTGATGGTAGGTGCGATGTTCGGAAAGCTTCTCGACGCCACGATGGAGAAATCCGATATGCGGAGTCGCCTTGCGGACAACTTCACCATCAAGCTCCAGAATCAACTGCAACACCCCGTGAGTAGACGGGTGCTGAGGTCCCATATTGATGGTCATTATTTCGCTGTTTTTCACTGCCATTGTATGCCTCACCCTGTTGTGGTTGTGCCTGTCACCTGTAGATTAAGAAAGCCGCCCCTGGTAGGGTTCACGATCCGGACCCTGAACAGGATAATCCTTGCGCAACGGATGACCTACCCAATCTGCAGGCATCAGGATCCGGCGCTGATCCGGATGACCAACAAAGTCGATCCCCATCAGATCCCAGCATTCACGCTCCATCCAGTTGGCCGTACCCCAGACAGTACTCACAGTGTCAATCTGCGCGACCTGCTCTTCTACCGGTGCCTTGAGGCGGATCCGCTCCTTGGTGGTGATGTTATAGAGGTTGTAAACGACCATATAACGGGGAGCCTGACCAAGATAGTCAACGCTGCACAGATCACAAAGAAGGTTATAGCCGCCGGTATCACGCATAAAGGTACAGATATCGACAATTTTTTCCTTTTTGACGGTAACCGTTGTTTCTCCCCGAAACTCGACGATGTCATTGATTTCGGAAGAAAATTTCGCCTTGAGTTTTTCTACAATTGCTAGATCGCTCATTGATTTATCCCTGTCATGAACAGTCGGGCAGCAAGCCTAACTGCGAATTACTTCACCAACGCCGATAGCTGCGCCGAAGGTATTGCGTTCCGCACGGATTTTTTCCTGCAGCTTCATCAACCCGTACAACAAACCTTCAGGACGAGGAGGACAACCGGGAATATAAACATCAACCGGTATGTGCTCGTCGATCCCCTGAACAGTACTGTAGGTATCAAAAATCCCACCAGACGATGCGCAGGCACCCATAGCTATGACATAGCGTGGCTCAGGCATCTGCTCATAAACGGTCATGATAACCGGGACCATTTTTTTAGTAACCGTCCCTGCGACAATCAGCACATCGGCCTGACGCGGCGAGGCACGGAACAGGATACCCATGCGGTCAAGGTCAAAACGCGCAGCACCGGTTGCCATCATCTCAATGGCGCAACAGGCGAGACCGAAGGTCATGGGCCACATGGAACTTGCACGTGACCAGTTAACCAGCTTGTCCAGGCTCGTTGTGATGAAGCCGCTACCTAATGTTGTGGGCTGCCCTACTCCCATTCCAGAGCTCCTTTTTTCCAGTCATAGATAAAACCGATAACCAGCACGAAAATGAAAATCCCCATTGTGACAGCACCATACCAGCCCAGCTGCTTGAACATAATGGCCCAGGGGTAGAGAAAGGCGACCTCAACGTCAAAAACAATGAACGCTACGGCGACCAGATAGAACTTGACGGAAAAGCGCTCGTTGGCGTTGCCGACAGGCGGAACACCGCACTCATACGGAGACATTTTCAGTTCGCTGTAGCGCTTGACGCCGACGAGTCGCGAAAAGACAACCGAACCGATTGCAAAAGCGAACGCGATGCCGATGACAACAATTATCGGCAAATAGAGATCCAACATAGGAAACGCTCCTTCCTCAGAAGACATTGAAGACGTGTTGTGGTTTTCGTCAAAACACGTTTTAACGCCACAGTGTGACGGAAATTAAGACAGTTGATGCGGCCCTGTCAAGCAAAAAATACAGTATACTGTATGCAATTGGTCTGACCTGTGTCGCTTTTTTTGCGTTGAAATTACAATAGTTTTCGCTTTTTGACAAAAATTATGGTGTTTTACAACAACTCCCATGCCAGGTCACTTATCAGCGTCTGGAAGTCCATCATATTTAATGCAGGCAGATTCCTGCGCCACCTCAATAACTTTCATTTGTCGACACGTTTAATCGTGTTTTATTATTCACCTGTCGAGCGATTCAGTCTGAATTATTCTACTTATTGCTCTGCCATTCTCTTGAGATCAGCTGCAGCAAACTGATATTCTGCGCCACAATATTCACAACGAACACAGGTTGTTGGTTGCTGTTGTGCCAGGCTCAATAATTCCTCTGGGCCAAAGCCGATAAGCATCTGCTCTATCTGCTCGCGACTGCAGGGGCAGAAAAAACTCAAAGGAATACTTTCACTGGTAGCGAAGCTGTCGTCTCCGAAGATTCTTGCAAGTATCTCTGTCGGGGGAATTTTATCCCGCAGCATGCTGGTGACCGGCGGCAAACTTTCTATGCGATCAACCAGTATATCGATTTTTTCCGGCAATTCCGGCGGCAGGGTTTGAATCAAAAACCCCCCGGCGGCGGCAATATCACCAGCGCTATTAAACTCAACCCCAAGCCCCAGACTGGATGGAACCTGCTCCGAACTGCTCAGGTACCAGGCCAGATCCTCACCTACCTCGCTGGTCTGTAATTGCACCATGCTCTGATATGGTTTTTTCAGCCCGAGATCCTTGGTTACTGTCAAAAAACCGGCCCTACCAATGGCTCCGACCACATCAAATTTGTTGGCGCGAGGGGGCAAACCAGACAGTGGATGGCGGATAGTGCCACGCAAGCGCCCCTGGGCATCAGCTTCGACCGCCATTCGTCCGATCGGACCATTTCCTTCTATGGCCAGGGACAACCGCTGACTTCCCTTTAACAGTCCCGCCATCAGTGCGCCGCCGGTTAACAGGCGTCCCAACGCAACCGTTGCGGTCAGATCGGTCTGCTGTTTGGCACAGATTTCACTGACGGTGTTTGTGGTGACCGCAACCAAACCACGAAAACACTTATCCGCACTGACAACCCTCCACAGGATGTCTGGTGATAAGGCCATCGACTCACTCACTTCCTTCATCAGTTTTTTCCTTGTGTTTTGCACTTATGATTTTTATTGCGGCTCAGCACTGGAATCATAGCTGACAGGATCATGAGCGCAGTCGATAGCCTTTACCGATCAGCCAGGCGGCCCATGCAAAAAGGGTGGCAGCTATCGTCGCACTGACACCAAAAGCAATAGCGAAACTGGTGTCACCGACACCAATGATCGCATGACGAAAACCATCTATCAGATAAAACAGAGGGTTTAAATAGGAGAGCGAGGACCAGGGGTCCGGCAGAATGGAGATAGGATAAAATACCCCCCCCAGATAGATCAGGGGCAGGATCATGAAATTGGTATAAACTGACAGGGTATCGAAATTATGGGCATAGATCGCCGCGATCAGACCAAACTGGGCAAACAGAAAACTGGCGATCATCGCCATCAGAGCTGCCAGCAAAGGGTATTCCCAGGGCAAGGTGGCAAACAAAAAGGAAATCACCAGCACCACCGACCCTACCAGCAGGCCGCGCAGCATAGCTGCCAGGGTGTAGGCCATGATGAATTGGGGGGGTGTGACCGGCGTTACCAGCAGATCGACAATCCCGCCAAGATAGCGGGACATAAACAGGGACGAGGAGGTATTGGCAAAGGAGTTATTAATCACTCCCATGATAATCAGACCGGGAATAACAAATTGCGCATAGCTGAACCCTTCCAACACGCTCAAACGATTACCCAGAGTGGCGCCAAAGACAAACAGGTATAAAGAGGCGGTAACAATCGGTGCCAGCAAGGTCTGGGTCGAAACCCGCCTGAAGCGTAAAATCTCCTTACGCAGCAGGGTGACGAAGGGCAGCCAGGGATAAAAACGATTATCAGGCTGCTGAACCATTTTTTCCTCCTCCCATCCCGGTTAACTGAATAAAAACCTCTTCAAGTCCACTCTGGTCGGTCTCCAGATCCCTTATCTTCAATCCGGATTGGCACATCTGAGCAAGGAGCACCCCGGCACTTTCACCGGCCGGCAGGTTGAGCTGCAGGATGCTTCCACCGTTCTCCAATGATGGCGCAAAACGCTCAAAGTCTGTCGGGATGGATGTTAATGGTTGTTCCAGCCATAACTTGAGTCGACGGTTGGACAGTTTACGCACCAGTTCATGGGTTGGCTCAAGGGCAATCATTTCACCATGGTGCATGATGCCGATGCGATCGCACATCTGCTCGGCCTCTTCAAGGTAGTGGGTAGTCAGAAGAATGGTCGTACCCTGTTGGTTGATTTCCCTGACAAAAGCCCACAATCCATGACGCAGTTCAACATCGACCCCGGCAGTCGGCTCATCCAATATGAGCAAACGCGGACGATGAATCAGCGCTTTGGCAATCATAAAACGCCGCTTCATGCCACCGGAGAGCTTGATCATGATCTTACCCAGATGAGGGCGCAAGCCAAGGCGATCGATGAGCAGGTTCCGCCAGGCCGGATCATCCTTGACCCCGTAGTAACCGGAATGAATTTCCAATGCTTGTGCAATGGTGAAGAAATTGTCTACCACCACCTCCTGGTGTACGACCCCAAGTAAACGACGGGTGTGACGATAGTCCTTCTGATTGTCATAGCCAAAAGCCTGGACCTGCCCCCGACCGATCCTGACCACACCGGCAACCATATTAATGGTCGTACTCTTGCCGGCACCATTGGGGCCCAGCAGGCCAAATATCTCCCCCTCAGGGATGGCAAAACTTAAACCCTTGACCGCAGGCGCTCCGGCAAACTCTTTATATAGATCGGTAATCTCAAGTGCATTCATGCTGCGCACTATAACCATGGTTAAGACCTTATGCAACAGCATTGGCGAATTCTGGTAGCTCTTTCGCTTAAATTGAAAATAAGGCAGCCCACTGTCGTGAACTGCCTTATTTTGTGCTACTGATTTTGTCCAATGCTGCTACAATTTACTTTTTAATCTCGAAGGTACCATCGGCTTTGTACTCAACCGTGTAAGGCAGGTACTGCACACCTTTTTCGTTCTTGTAGTTACCATCCTCGATCTCATCCAGGAGGGCGAAGTAGGCACCACCGGAACGGGCGCCGGTTGCACAGACAATGGCAACCTGCTTGTCGGTCGGCAGTTTTTTCAGCACGTCTTCCATATTGTTGTAGAATTCGCCATCCGGAATCAGCACGGCGCCGGGCATGTGGCCGGCATTGAACTCGCGCTCGCTGCGTACGTCAACCACGAACAGGCTGCCATCGGCGAGCCCTTTGCGCAGATCTTCCGCACTGATGGTGGGAGAAGGACCTTTGGGTGCTTCAACGATACCACTGGCATCGTTACCCCAGGTACCATGGCCGGCTTTTTTCCACGCCGGAATACCTTCAGCGTAAACACGCACTTTTTTGTAGCCCATAGCCAGTGCAGCTTCGGCACTCTTGTGACTCAGGGCACAGTGATGACCACCGCAGTAGAAGATCAACAGGGTGTCTTTGTCCGCCGGCAGCAGGCCAGCCCATCATCGGATATACCGGCAATATTTGCCACCGCACGAATTACGAACTGCTTCAGAAGGTCTGCGAGGCCCATTCAGATAAAAGCGTGGTGATGGTCGGGCCGCGTAATCACTGGAAGCACACCAATATTGATCTGGACGCCATTCCTAATCTGCACTTCACCGGTGGTAAACCGATTGAAGCGCTCCCGGCTTATCTGGCCCATTTTGATGCGCTCATACTGCC
>JAWOFG010000172.1:0-4558 GCA_046482365.1 Pelovirga sp.
GTCATGCTGTTTCCCGAAGGCACCAGGCACAAGGATGGCCGACTCGGCGTGGGCAATCGTGGCGTTGGAAAGTTAATTTATGAACATCGGCCGGTAGTCATCCCGGTTTCCCTGGTTGGTTTGAATCGTTGGCGGTTTAGCGGTTGGGGACAGCAGGCAGTGGTGCGCTTTGGCGAGCCGATTGATTATGCTGATCTGTTCGAACTTGCAGACGAAAAAATGACCCACGTGTTGATTGTCGAGCGTGCCATGTCAGCCATCGCCGCCGGTATCGCACTTGATGAATTGAATAATTAATAATCAGCACATGTTGAAGGTATTAAAAACGGATGCTTGATCGAACCATTTAACAGGTTCCAGGTGAATGATGATGGGTGCCAAACCGGATATTCAGAAAAGAGACTGCTGCATCATGAACGATGCCAGACAGCAACTGGCAGCTATCATGGATATATCACGTGAAGCGATTCTTCTCCTTGATTCTCTCGATTTTACCGTTTGTGTTGCCAATCATCGGGCAGAGAAATATTTTTGCTGTACTGATCGTGAACTCAACGGCAAGGCTTTATATGAGCTGGTTTCTGCTCATCAGGTGGGCGGCCTGAAGATGTTGCTGGAAGATCTGGCGGCGGGCCGCAATCACATACTGCAGCTGACGCAACATTTTTATCGTAAAGACAAAGTCGATTTTCGGGGTGATATGGTCATCCGATCTCTTACTGACGAAGCAGGTGACTGTCAGGGCATGATGGTCAGCATCAAGGATGTGACCGAACGGCTTGCAGCTGAAGAGCAGCTTAAGCGGATGGAAAAAAATTATTGGGAGATCTTCAACAGTACAAATGATGCTTTATTTGTTCATGACGCCTACACGGGAGCGATACTCGAAGCCAATAAAACCGTGGAAACCCTGTATGGATACAGCCGTGAAGAGGTGTTTGTCAAAAATCTGCAGGACCTCAGTGCCGGCGTAGCACCTTATTCTCTGAATGAAGGGGTCGCCCAGATTCGAAAAGCGGTAGAAGGTGGTCCGCAGACCTGCGAATGGCTCAGCAAGAAAAAAGACGGTGAATTATTCTGGACAGAAATTGCCATGATTGCTTCACGGATCGGGGGCGAGGGGCGGGTCCTTGCTGTGGTACGCGATATCGGAGACCGCAAGGAGATGGAGCGCCATCTGAAATATTTGAGTGCCCACGATTCCCTCACCGGCTTGTACAATCGGATGCATTTTGAGGCCGTGTTCAAGCGGATCGTCGATGAAAAAAGATACCCCTTCAGTATTATCATTGCTGATCTTGACGGCCTTAAGCAGGTCAATGACAGCCTTGGACATGCTGCTGGTGATGAACTGATCAAGTCAGCAGCCAGCCTGCTTTCACACATCGTTCGTGGGAATGATCTGGTGGCACGTTTAGGTGGCGACGAGTTTATAATTGTCCTGACCGAAGCCGATGAGGAGGCCGTGCAGATGCTGATGGAACGAATTCGCACCGGGGAGCGAACAATGCAGGCAGCGAAGGGATCAGAACGGCTGCGTTTTTCCCTGGGCGGTGCAACAGCCCGATCGGCCGGAGAGGTGGAGGAGTTGTTTAGCCGTGCCGATGCCCGGATGTACCAAGACAAAGCCCAACGCAAGCGACAAAAAGTACAGGACAAAGGATAGTTTTTACCAGCCGGCACCCGGCTGGGTGATGGGATGGCGGTACTTGGCAGTGTTATCAACTGACTGACCGGCAAAGTAGATGCCGGCAATGATAAATGCCAGAAAAATCAGCAGCGCCAGCAACTTGATGAGATCCTTGAACATAGATACCCCTTGAGTTGCTTATTTATCGACCTTACCTTAACAAAAGTTTAATCGCCCCGAGCCGGCTTCCGGCAACTCGGGGCGATTATTGTTCAGCGCTCGGCGAGGATTCGTAACATCCGCCGCAATGGCTCTGCTGCACCCCACAGGAGTTGATCGCCGCAGGTAAAAGCTGACAGGTAATGCGGCCCCATCTTCATTTTACGCAAGCGTCCAACCGGAACTCCCAAGGTGCCGGAGACTGCCGCCGGGGTGAGCTCGGCGAGGGAATCCGCCTTGGTGTTGGGAATCACCTTGGCCCACTCATTGCTTTGGGCGATGAGCTGTTCAATCTCACTGATGGGTACATCTTTGGTGAGTTTGATGGTCAATGCCTGGCTGTGACAACGCATGGCACCAACGCGGACGCAGATACCGTCGACCGGAATGGGGGTCGTGTTGCCGAGAATCTTGTTGGTTTCGGCAATCCCTTTCCACTCTTCACGGCTCTGGCCGTCTTCTACTTCGCGGTCGATCCAGGGGAGCAGGTTGCCGGCCAGGGGAAAACCGAATTCGGCCGTCGGCATGGTGTTGCTGCGCAGGGCAGAGGTGACTTTGTTGTCAATTTCCAGAATGGCAGAGCCGGGGTTCTGCAGTTGCTCGGCGACCGAGTGATGGAGGTTGCCCATCTGCTGCAGCAGCTCTCGCATGTTGGGAGCACCGGATCCTGATGCCGCCTGATAGGTCATGGAGCTGACCCATTCCACCAGACCGGCGTTGAACAGCCCGCCGATGGCCATCAGCATTAGACTGACGGTACAGTTGCCGCCGATAAAATCCTTGCAGCCGTTTGCCAGGGCCTCGTCGATCACCTTGCGATTGATCGGATCAAGGATGATGACGGCATTATCGTCCATGCGTAAGGAGGACGCCGCATCAATCCAGTACCCGTCCCACCCTTGTGCGCGCAGCTTGGGGTGGATGTCTTTGGTATAATCTCCACCCTGGCAGGTGATAATGATTTCCTGTTCGCCGAGCTTGGCCAGATCCGAGGCGCTTTCAAGGGTGCTGTTGCCGAGCTGTCCAAACTGGGGTGCTTTCTCTCCGGCCTGCGAGGTTGAAAAGAAAACCGCTTCAACTCCGGCAAGGTCGTTTTCTTCGAGCATCCGTTGCATCAGAACGGAACCGACCATGCCACGCCAACCGACTAATCCGACTTTCATAATGTTTCTCCATGTTGACGGGTAAAAGAAATAAAACTATTCTCAAACAGAGTCATCTGTCTGAATGTTAGCCTTTGATCATAGCATTTCTGCGGCATTAGTGGAAATCGAATCTCTCATTGCCGAGAACCTGGAAATAAAAATGTCAGATTTAGAGTACCACCTCCCGCTGGGCAAACCAACCCGTTACCAGGATAGCTATGATCCCGCCTTGCTCTGCCCTTTTCCGCGCCAGGTCAAACGTGATGAGATTGGTCTTGGCGCAGCCCTGCCTTTTGCCGGTGTGGATTTGTGGACAGCCTATGAATTGTCCTGGCTCAACCTCAAGGGCAAGCCGGTGGTGGCGGTGGGAGAATTTTCCTTTCCCTGTGATTCCCCTTTTTTGATCGAGTCGAAGTCTTTCAAGCTTTATCTAAACTCCTTTAACCAGAGCCGTTACCCTGATATGGCGGCGGTAGCCCGGCAGATGCATGAGGATCTCAGTCATGTCAGTGGTGGTGAGGTGGAGGTGGAGCTGTTTGATCTGGAGAGTGCCGGGCGCTTACTTGTGGGTGGACTTCCTGGTGATTGTATCGATGATCTTGATGTGGAAATTAGTGACTATCGGCTCAATCCCGATGCGTTAAACGATGCTGCGGATGATGACTGCGTTGTCAGCGAAGAACTGCACAGCCACCTGCTCAAGAGCAACTGCCTGGTAACCAGTCAACCCGACTGGGGCAGTGTGCTGATCCGCTATCAAGGGGGAAAAATAAAGCGCGAAGCCCTGTTGCGTTATCTCGTCTCCTTCCGCCGGCATAATGAATTTCACGAACAGTGCGTGGAGCGGATTTTCACCGATCTGCTACGCTATTGCCGCCCGCAAAAACTCACGGTCTATGCCCGCTACACCCGGCGCGGCGGCCTTGATATCAACCCCTTCCGCTCAAATTTTGAAAGGGACGCACCCCCTATCCGCCTGGTGCGTCAGTAATTGAAGAGAGTCCCCCTCTCTTGAGCTTCTACGGGCGATGGGCAGGGTGAGGCTTGCTGCTGCAGGTTTGTTGAGCTTTGATCAGGCGTTTTTTTTGCTCAGGGCTGACCCCTTTACGGGTCATTTTGAAATTGACGTAAGGGATGATCATTTTCCTTTCTGCTGTGGGCTGGCAGATGTTGAAAAATGTGGATCGATTGCGGTAACAATCAGGCTGACAACAACACAAAGGGTTGCCAGCAGCAAGGGCAGGGCGAAGCCGTCACGCAGGTCGGCAAGGCGACCTGCGACAACCGGGCCGAGAACCTGACCGATACCGAATGCGGCAGTTAAAAAAGCAGCAATCCAGCGGCTGTCGGCGGGCATACGGCGTTGACCCTCGGCAAGGGACAAGGCGACAATCCCCATGAAGGTACCACCAAAGCTTGCGGCGGCAAACATCAGACCGATGATCGAGGTTGAAAAAACACTCACCACAATGCCGCCGGCTTGCAGGGCATAGGCCCCTATTAACGCCGTGCGCGCACCGTAGCGGCGGGCCAGCCGCGGCCAGATCAGGGTCGACGGGACGGC
>JAWOFG010000150.1:0-31437 GCA_046482365.1 Pelovirga sp.
AAGTCATTCTACGGTCATTTCGGTATTCTGGTGCGCGCCTACAGCTATATTCTGGCCATGGGTGGTGACGGACTGAAAAAGGCCACGCAGCTGGCGGTACTGAACGCCAACTATATCCGCGCCCGTCTCGAAGGCGTATACGCCCTGCCCTATAAAGAACGCTCACTGCATGAGGTGGTATTTTCCGAAGAGAATCTGGGGGGGGGGCTGCCGTACCCTCGACGTCGCCAAGCGCCTGATCGATTACGGCTTTCATCCACCGACCATCTATTTTCCCCTGGTGGTAGCCGGGGCACTGATGGTCGAACCGACGGAAACCGAAAGCAAACAGATGATTGATGATTTCTGTGACGCAATGCTCACCATTGCCGCCGAAGCCAGGCAGGATCCGGACAAACTCAAACAGGCCCCGACCCGCGCCCGGCGCCGACGTCTCGACGAAACCGCTGCTGCCCGCAAACCACGCTTGCGCTGGTTGCCTTAAAACCGGGAAAACCAGTTGTCCACGGAACAAACGGAAGACAGACTCTTATAGTAAAAACATCCATCACCAAACTGGTTAAACCATGAACTTTTCTGTTTTAATGATGTTGTCTGTGTATTCCGTGTTTTCCGTGGACTAAAATCAATCAGTTCGGCTTGGTCGTCCCCTTAACCACCGTCTCGGACTGCTTGGCCTTGATCTGCTCTTCGAGTTGCTGCAGGGCATTGGCCAGTCCGTTGATAAAACTCGGTGCCGATGCCGCCGGCACGATCAGGGTCGCTACCTCAATCGGCTCGTTATCGGGGCCGTTCTGCGCCAGTTTGACACGCAGATTGCCGTTTGACAGGGACACGCTGGTAAAACCGTCGGTAAAAATGTGCATGGGAACTCTCCTGGACAATCGTCATGGAAAAAATAGCGGTAAATAATCAGCGCCTGAAATTGACAGCCATACTGACTCCTGTCAACTGAAACCTTTAAGCTGTCATATCAGATAGACGACAGTTCTTCTACCACCAGCGGCAAGATCCCCTCCACCATCACTCGTATTCCTGCCGCATTGGGATGTATCCCATCAGCGAGATTACGTTCCTGCCGGCCGGCCACCCCTTCCAGAAAAAACGGATAGAGGGGTACGCTGAATTCCTGTGCCAATTCCGGATAGATTTTATCAAAACTGTTATAATAGCTCTCGCCCATATTGCGCGGCGCCAGCATCCCGGCCAATAATACACTGATCTGCCGCTCTTGCAGGCGGGAGATGATGGAGGCCAGATTGGCACGGGTCTGGTCGGGACTTAAACCCCGCAAGGCGTCGTTGGCACCCAGGGCAAGGATCACCAGGTCGGGGTTGTCGCTCAGGCTCCATTCCAGCCGTGCGGCCCCCCCGGCGCTGGTATCCCCGGAAACTCCGGCATTGATGACGCGCACCGGATGTCCTTGCGCCAGCAAGGCAGCTTCCAGCCGTTCCGGGAAGGCTTCGCTTTTGGCCAGACCGTAACCGGCAGTGAGACTGTCACCCAGCACCAGAATAGTAACCGACCCAGCGCTAGCCAAACTAAAAGGTGCTGACAACAGCACCACCAATAACCAGTAAACAGGAGTTTTCATGCCTGATCCTATCATTGAAATTAACGACCTGCATTTGAGTCTAGTCGGTGGCGCCGGTCCGGTCAATATCCTGCGTGGCATTGATCTGCGCGTTGAGGCGGGCGAGACCATCAGCATTGTCGGTCCTTCAGGTGCCGGAAAAACTACCCTGCTGATGGCCCTGGCCGGCCTGGAACCGGCGACCAGCGGCTCCATCAAAGTTGCCGGCACGGCTCTTAATGGCCTCGACGAAGATGCTCTGGCGCGTTTTCGCCGTGCCCATGTCGGCATTGTTTTTCAATCCTTTCACCTGATCCCGACCATGACAGCGCTGGAAAATGTCGCCCTGCCGCTGGAGTTTTCCGGTGATGATGCGGCCCTCGACCGGGCCGCGGCGGCTCTGAAAGCTACCGGATTGGCCCAGCGTAGCGGCCACTTTCCCGGGGAACTGTCGGGCGGCGAACAACAGCGTGTCGCCTTGGCACGCGCATTTGTCACCGGACCGGCGCTGATTCTTGCTGACGAACCAACCGGTAATCTTGATCAGGATACCGGCCTGATGGTGATGGACCTGTTGTTTTCTCTGCAACAGGAAAAAGGAACATCCCTGGTGCTGATTACCCACGACAGCAACCTTGCTGAACGCTGTAGCCGCACGATCCGAATCGCCGATGGCAGACTCGAAGCGCCTGCTGAGCAGACATCATGATGAACCTCCTGACCCAATCACTGCGGTTGATGCGGCGGGAACTGCGTAACGGCCTGCGCGGTTTTGGGGTGTTTGTCACTTGCCTGTTCCTTGGGGTTTTCGCTGTCGCCGCCATCGGCAACTTCAGTGCCGCAGCTCGTTCCGGTCTGCTCGATGATGCCGGCGCTTTGTTGGGCGGCGATCTGGAACTGCGTCTCGCCCAGCGCCCAGCAGACAGCGACCAGCTCGAATTTTTACAACAGAACGCCAATGTTTCCACCACCCTCCAGCTGCGCACCATGGCTCTGGCAGTTGAGTCAGAGCAGCGCAGACTGGTCGAACTCAAAGCGGTGGATGACCACTACCCGCTCTATGGTCAACTTCTCCTCGATCCACCCCAGCCCCTGGAAGAGGCGTTTGCTGAACATCATGGTGTGCCTGGTGCCCTGGTTGAATCGGCCTTTCTCGATCGCTTTGATCTGGCCGTCGGCGATACTATCCAGCTCGGATCAACCCGGTTTCAAATCCGCGCCCGCCTGCTCAACGAGCCGGACCGCAGCTTTGGTGCTTTTACCCTCGGACCACGGGTGATGATTGACCAGGCCGCACTGAAGCAAACCGGCCTGGTGCAACCGGGCAGCCTGGTCGATTACAACTATCGCCTGAAACTCGCCGACCGCGAACAGGTCGACGTTTTCCGACAGGAACTGGAGAACCGTTTTCCCGACGCCGGTTGGCGTATTCGGACCTGGCGTCAGGCCTCCCCGCGCATCAGTGATTTTCTTGATCGGATGGAAACCAACCTCACCCTGCTGGGTCTTTGTGCCCTGTTACTGGGCGGCCTGGGGGTTACCGGTGCGGTGCGGGGTTACCTCGGAGGTAAAGTCAATCACATTGCCACAATGAAATCGCTGGGCGCTTCCCGCAATCTCATTTTTACCACCTATCTGTTGCAGGTGCTCTCTCTCGGTGCCCTTGCGACCCTCATCGGGCTGGCCGGCGGTGCCGCTGTCCCCTGGGTGCTCAGTACCTCCCTGGGAAATTTGCTGCCATTCCCGCTGGCTGTTGATTTTTTCCCAAAGGTCTGGCTTGTCGCCGCCACCTTTGGTCTGTTAACGGCCCTGCTGTTTTCCCTCAAGGAACTCGGGACGGCCTGCCGCATTCCACCAGCCTTGTTGTTTCGCGGTTACGTTGAAACCCGCAAAAAAACCATCGGCACCGGTGTGCGCATCACCATGGTCGTCACTGCGGTCATGCTCATCGCCGTTGCCCTGTTCAGCAGCGCTGACCGGCGCCTGGCCCTGTGGTTTATCTGTGGTGCGGCTGTCTGTTTTGTGCTCTTCCATCTCCTCGCTGCCCTGGTCATCAAGCTGACCCGGATGGCACCAAGGCCTACACGCCCGTTGCTGCGTCTGGCCCTGACCAGCCTGAAGAGTCCCGGATCGCCGGCGGGCAATATCGTCTTTTCTTTAGGCATCGGCTTAACCGTGCTGGTGCTGATCGTCCAGATTCAGGGGAACCTCAACAGTCTGGTCTCCGCTACCCTGCCCGAAAAGGCCCCGACCTTCTTCTTTTTTGATCTGCAACCGCAGCAGATTGAACCATTCAGTGCATTGTTGGCCGACTATTCCCAGGATATTACCTTTGATGCATCACCGACCCTGCGGGGGCGTATTACTGCTATTGACGGCACCCCAGTGGCGCAACGAACCATTGATCCGTCGGTACGCTGGGCGATTCGGGGTGATCGTTTTTTCAGTTATGCCGCCACCACACCTGCCGGCACCCGGATCGCCGCCGGTGACTGGTGGCCCGAAGATTATCAGGGGCCACCGCTACTCTCCATCACCAGCGATCTGGCCGAAGGGTTTGGCGTCGGCATCGGCGACACCATCAGCGTCAGTATCCTTGGGCGCACCATCACCGCCGAAATCGCCAATCTACGGATTGTCGACTGGTCATCTCTGGAGCTCAATTTCGCCCTGATCTTTGACCCGGGCACCCTGGAGCAGGCACCCCACAGCTTTCTCGCGGCGGCCCATCTGCCGCCGAACCAGGATGAGGAACTGTACCGCCTGATCACCACTACCTTTCCCAACGTCACCGCCGTATCAGTGCGCGAAATCCTTGCCAATGTCGCGCGTACCCTTAACCATATCGGCTGGGTCTTCAAGGGAATGGCGGCCGTGACCCTGCTGACGGGGCTGCTGGTACTGGTTGGCGCCATCTCTGCTGATCAGCATCGGCGCATCCGTGATGCTGTCATCTACAAGGTCTGCGGCTCCACCCGCCAGGATATTCTACGGGTCTTTGCTGCAGAATTTCTGCTGCTTGGCCTGATTACCGGCGTGGTCAGTCTGTTCATCGGCACCCTGGCGGCCTTTGCCATTCTCGAGGGTCCACTGAACAGTGATTTTCAGCTGCAGGGGGTAGCGGTGCTGTTTACCCTGTTGACGGGGATTGCCCTGACCATGATACTGGGGCTGCTCGGCACCTGGAAGGCCCTGGGGCAAAAAGCCTCCAGCTATCTGCGCCGTTGAACCGGTTTCAAATATGTTCAGCACTGGGTTGGGGGTCCTGTGACAAGGGTGTCTGTCGCCACGGATGGCGACAGTCAAGCGGCCATGGACGGCGAAATGCGTCCCTTGGCATAGGATTCTCGACCCGGTGCAAAGAGGGTGCTATATAGTTACCAACAAGGATCTTCTTATGTGGAAAAAACTGCTGGCCCCGACCCTGATCATCACCCTTGTCACCCTCTTCGCCCTGACCTGGTATTGCAGCATCAAGGCGGAAGAATATTTTACTCAGTGGGTAGAGCGTTCCAACTACTATGCTCCGGTCAATACCGCCAACGAACTGATCAGCTATGAGCGGCGACTTTTTACCGCTGAAGCGATTACTACCGTTGATATTACCGACCTGGGTCGTTACGACTTTCACCATCTGATCCGCCACTACGCTTGGGGCGTCACCATAATCACCACCCCAGTGGCAGACTCCCCTACCTCCTCACTACTTGAGGGGCTACGGATTGTCACTGATGTCGGTCCCACCGGATCAGCTCGCAGCAGGATGTCACTGCCCCGACTGACAGTCGAAACCGCTGTCGGCATGTCGGTCACCATCGACCGTCTTGCCGGCGAGGGGCACGTCAACGCAACAGCGACGCAAGGATCCTGGGATATCAGCCTGGAGCAGATCGGGATTGTTCTGGACAAGGACAATCAGCTTGTCGTTAGCGGAATCAACAATTCCGGCCAGATGGACAATCTCGATCAATTCCCCCTCGGCCAAAGTCGTACCCGTATCAACAGTCTGACGCTGAAAAGTGCTGAGAGTCGCCCCATTGTTATCAGTGGACTGAATATTGAGTGGGCCAATCAGCTTGAGCCGGAGCAGCGCTACGTGACCCTTTCTGACATGTCATTTGCCAACCTGCAGGCGGGGGAGAGTGCATTCGCGGATGGCCGTCTATCTATTAAATTAAACGACCTCGATCCCCGGGTGATTGAATCTTTAATGACGGCAAGAAACAGATTCCGCCGCCATATCAGTTCCGCTAATGATATTGATGGTCACTTGATTGAGGAGACTATCCTGCCGGTTTACCACGCCCTGTTACAATCAGGGGCAACCATGGAGCTGGAGAATCTTTCCCTGGCGACAACCGGAGGACAGCTTTCAGGTGAGGGACGCGCCACCCTGAAAGCGGGAACAACGCAAACCGCTCCCGGCGCATTTTTAGGGCGGATCGAATCGGAACTGCAACTCGACTTCGATGTGGTCATCCTCGCCCGCCTGACCCAACTGGCTGAGCAGATCGAGGGCAAATCAATGAATATCAGTGCGAAAGAAGAAGAACTGCGGATGATCTTCGGTGGGCTGACGCAACTCGGTTTTTTAAGTCGACTGGAAGGGGAACGTTTTCGTTTGCGGGTTGCTTATGATCAAGGTGAGGTCAAACTCAATGACCAACCATTCCGGTTATTCTAAGCAAGGTGTTTAGATCGACAGGCTGATCTGCTTGTCGGTGTAAAGAGAAAAAAGGCCGGGGGTCCGTTCAAAAAGGATGGCCCGGCGATTTTCCTCATCCATTTCGCCGACGGCGACCATAATGCGCAGGTCAACTGTGAGGGCAGAATCATACTGGGCTTTGACCTGCGGCTGAAACTCCACCTGTAAATGCCTGGTGGCACAACGAAAGGATCCATCGCGGGCAATGGCATCGACCAGCGCCGACCCCTCCTGCCCCGGCAGCAATTCCAGATGAAGATAGCGCAGCTGCACCACAGACAATCCGCTACTGAAAAAAGGAAGGACATTGTGCTCGGCATCCAGCGGTGGGCCAAAACCAACATCGGGAGTGGTCATCAGGGTGCGGATTTGTGCAGCCAGGTGATTAAGCCCCTCAATGGTCACTTGATGGGCTTGCAGCAGGTCAAACAGCTCTCTGTCGGCATGGACAATGCCGACATTTTCCAGCTCCTTCAATAGCGCGGGATAGGCAATACGTTCAAGTTGACCTATTTCTTTTAAACGATCAATCAACTGACGCATGGCGACAAAGCGCCGTCGCGGTTGTCCATCCTTTTTTTCCCGCGTCCGGTCTTCACCGTGCGGCTTCTCATCGTAGGGTTGTTGTGGATCGATACGCGGGTAGGGCTGTACCGGTTCCACTTCACGGTAGAGCATATAACCTTTTGTGTCGGTAACACGTAAATCGGCCATCGCCTTCCATCTCTCGCTGGTTATATGGCAGTGAGACCCTGTTGAAAAATCAACATAATTACCATTCCACTTACCTGTCGACAGCTTCCGGGGCGACCTTTAGGATTTTTTCTATTCGCGATGTACCGCCAGAGCATTCCAGCTCTGCTGAACCGGCATCAGTTCGATCTCATTAATGTTGACATGTGCTGGTCGGTTCACCACCCAGTACACTGTTTCAGCGATATCTTCCGGGCGCAATGGTTTCGTGCCACGATAGACTTGAGCCGCCTTGTCCGCATCCCCCTTAAAGCGCACTTCAGAGAACTCG
Organism: Pelovirga sp.; assembly: GCA_046482365.1. Lineage (GTDB taxonomy): Bacteria > Desulfobacterota > Desulfuromonadia > Desulfuromonadales > Geopsychrobacteraceae > Pelovirga. The sequence continues at coordinate 7,303 of JAWOFG010000150.1, forward strand.
CTTTCCGCCATCCCGGGAGCAACATAGGTAACCCGCACTGCAGTACCATGAAGATCTGCCCGCAGATTACGGCTGAACTGTTCGACAAAGGCTTTGGTGCCGCCGTACACATTGCCGCCGGGGTAAGGCCAGCTACCGGCGGTTGAGCCGATATTGACAACATGACCGCGGTTGCGCCTGACCATCTCCGGCAACAACACTCTGGTACAGTAGGTCAGCCCTTTGATGTTGGTGTCGATCATTGTGTCCCAGTCGTTGATGTCCACATCCCAGGCCGGTTCCAGCCCCAGAGCCAGCCCGGCATTATTAAGTAACACATCGACCGCCGGCAAATCGGCAAGCTGCTGAAATACAGCCTCACGGTCACGCACATCAAGGGTAACAGTAGCACTGACGGCGTCGCCAAGTTCCTGCTGTAAGGCTTTCAGGCGCTCGGAACGACGACCGGTAAGGATCAGTTGCCAGCCGTGATGAGCAAAAAGACGGGCGCAAGCACTACCGAACCCTGATGTCGCTCCGGTTATCAGTATTGTTTGACTCATGATCTTCTCCTGCAGTAATGGGTGTTTCCTGCTGCTGTGGTTCGACCAGCGAATCCTGATCGTCATCAGCGGCAGCGTCAGTTTTAGCAGTTGCCTGCTTGTGTTGCGCTGCTTCTTTAGCTGCCTTTTTCTTTTTGTTGTAAGACTGGCGCCGTAATACCAGCAACACTCCCAACAACACGCCGACGGCAAGGACCGCCATCAGCAGCAAGGCAAACGACAGGGCATAGTCCCAATTGAAAAAATGCACCGTAACCGGAACACTGTTCTGGTAAACAAAAGCCACCACCACAGCCAGTAAAACGGCAAACATAAACAATTTGAATTTCATCAATTGGCTCCTGTCACAGGCGAACCGTATACCGGGGATCGGTGGATAAACTCGTTTGCTGATATGTTTTTACGACGAGCAACAGTCTAACTGTTTTTAACCCGAATTTTGGATAAAAAAAAGGGGAATCCTGCCGATTCCCCGAAATGAACGTAGGAGGTAACGTTCAATAAAAGTATGTGATGGCCTTCCGGAGCTGAGCAGAGCGCCGAAGAACCGGTGTTCCTATCTGTATCTCAATGCAATATAACGACTGCCGCTGCCTTGGCGGATCAGCAACAGAACCGTATCCCTTTTACTCTTTTCAACCAGCGAAACCACTTCCTGGGGATCATTAACGTCGACCCGATTGACCTCTTCAATCAAAGCACCCGCTTGGATGCCGGCGCGCGCCGCAACAGACCCAGGCTCAACGGCAGCAACCAAGACCCCACGCTTTTCCTGGTAGCCGAACTGCTCGGCCAATTCCTTGGTCAACTTCTGTAAGCGCAGACCAATCTCGGGCAGAGCATCGGTCTCTGCCTCAGTGTCTGGGGCATCAGCGCTTGCGGCTGTTTCGACCTCCAGGGCATCGACGACGATCTTGTGCTTACGTATCTTGCCTTTACGTAAAATCTCCAGTTCAATAGTGGTTCCGGGAGAAGTCAGGGCCACCTGATTGCGGAACGCAGCGACATTTTCTACTGTAGTGCCATTGAGTTTGAGAATAACATCCCCCTGCTCAAGGCCACCTTTCTCCGCTGCCGAACCTTCCATCACCTGGGATACCAGAATTCCCTGACCTTGATCGATATCAAAGGACTCCGCCAGCTCTCTGGTCAAATCCTGAATATAAACACCGATCCTGCCACGGGTGACCTTGCCGTGTTCGGCCAGTTGAAGGTAAATGTTTTTGGCCATGTTAATAGGAATAGCAAAGCCGATCCCCATATAACCGCCACTGCGACTGAAAATCGCTGTGTTCATACCGACCGCTTCACCATCCAGATTGACCAGCGGGCCGCCGGAGTTGCCCGGATTGATAGCCGCGTCGGTCTGGATAAAGTTTTCGTAATCGGTCAGACCGATACCACTGCGCCCCTTGGCACTGACAATCCCGGCGGTCATGGTATGAGAAAGGCCGAAGGGGTTGCCAAAAGCCAGCACCCAGTCACCGACTTCAAGCTGATCTGAATTTCCCAGTTTGATGTAGGGAAGTTCTTCTTTGGCATTGATGCGGATCAGCGCCACATCTGTGGGAGGGTCGGCACCGACCAGTTCTGCATCAAATTCACGTCCATCCTGAAACTGGACAGTAATCTTATCGGCATCTCCTACCACGTGGTTGTTGGTCATAATGTAACCATCAGCGGAGATCAGAAAGCCTGAGCCCTGGCCGGTGGTTCGACGCGGGGGACGATCCGGAGATTCGCCTTGTGGCGGTTCACCAAAAAAGCGGCGAAAAAATTCTTCGCCGAAGGGGGTGCCTTCAAAGGGGTTCATCCGTGGGTCGCGACTGTGCACCTGCACTTCCTGCTCTACCTGAATGTAGACAACCGCCGGTGAAATATCGCGGGCCACATTGCGAAAAGCCCTGCCGGATTCGCGCAGACTTTCCAGCCCGCTTTCCTGGGCCAACACGGAAGAAACCGGCAGTACCAGCATCAGCAACAGCAACATTCCGAAAAACTTATTAATTCTCATGATCGACTCCTTTAATAGGCTTGTTGCGGAGACAAACATGCGCGATCAATGTCATCATCTCATCCAGATCAAACGGCTTATCAATGACGGCTGCGGCACCAAGATGTCGCGCCTGGCGATGGGTTTGCTCATCACCGAAGGCGGTCATACAGATAAAGGGGGGCAGCTGCATATTCCGGCTGCGTCGGGCCAGGACCTCAAGGCCACTTAATCCGGGCATACGGATATCACTGATCACCAGGTCGAAGGATGGCTGGTCTGTAAGCCTGGCGAACAACTGCTCACCGTTGCAGCACTGACTGACCTGGTATCCGGCATTTTCCAGCACCAGAGCAAGCAGTTCACGCAGCTCCCTGTCATCTTCGGCAATGAGTACACGCGGGGTCAGGTCAATACAAACAGCTTCCATTGTCGCCTACAATTATCTCCGGTAAGCAGATTCAAACTCCGGCCGACAGCAACAGGGTCACATCGGCATGCCTCTACTCTTTACTTGTAGCACAAGATATGCCAAAGGCAATTATTGATTTTTCAGCTAGTTAAACGAAAACCCAGTGGGGCACGATGACCCAGTGGGGCATTGTGCCCCACCAGGTCATTGGATCGGGGAGGAAAATGACATCTACTTGAGTTTGCGATAGAGGGTTTTACGGTCCACACCCAGCAAACGGGCTGCCAGAGTGCGATTGCCATCCAGCTGTTCTAGCACCTGCTGAATATAGCGCTGTTCCATCTCTTCCAGCGGAATAATCGTCTGTCCGTCGTGCAGGCTGACCGGTAATGGCATACTCTCACCTGGGTAACGGACACTATCAGGCAGGTCATCGACGGTAATGGTGTCATGGAGGGTCAGGGCAACTGCACGCTCAATAGTATTACGCAGTTCGCGCACATTGCCGGGCCAGGAGTAGGCCAGCAGACAGGCCGCCGCCGGTTGCGCCAGACCAGCTACCGACTTGCCGAACCTCTGACTGAGCTGCTGAATGAACTTCATCGCCAGCAAGAGAATATCGTCGCCACGCCGACGCAAGGGGGGCAACTCCAGCTGAATCACGTTCAGTCGATAGAAGAGATCACTGCGAAACAGCCCAGTGGCTACCGCCTCACTGAGATCACGGTGGCTGGCTGCGATGACCCGGACATCACAGGTGATTTCACTGCTCCCACCCAGGGGCCGCACGCGATGATCTTCGAGCACCCGCAACAGCTTGGGCTGCAGCGATAACGGCAGTTCAGCAATTTCGTCAAGCAACAGGGTGCCCCCGGAAGCCTCGACAAACAACCCCTTGCGCGCTTCACGGGCGTCGGTAAAGGCCCCCCGGACATGCCCGAAGAGCTCGCTTTCGAGTAGATTCTCCGGCAGCGCGGCACAGTTAAGGGCAACAAAAGGGCCGCCGCTACGCTGGCTCTGACGATGCAACGAACGCGCAACCAGTTCCTTGCCGGTGCCGCTTTCTCCGGCCAGCAGCACCGAGGTGTCCAGTCCGGCAATGCGGGCGATCTGTTGTTTCAGCTTAATCATCGGCGGACTTTCACCAAGGAGATCATCGTCCGGTTGCTGACGACGGACCTGATCCTGTAAGCGGCGAACAGTCTCCTGCAGATGGCGATGCTGTAAACCTCGATCGAGGGAAATGCTCAACAGATCCAGATCCACCGGTTTGGTGACAAAATCGTAGGCCCCCGCCCGCAATGCGGCTATTGCCGTTTCGAGACTGCCGAAGGCGGTCATGATGATGACCGGCAGATCGGGACGCCGCTGATGCAATTCGGCGCAGAAATCGATGCCATTTGTTTCCGGCATATTCAGATCGGTCAGAACAATATCAATGGGGTGCTGGTCCAACAACTCGCGCGCCTGGCCCGCCTTCAACGCTGTCCATACCTGATGCCCGCGCTGTTGCAGATCCTCATGCAGCAGATCACACAATGCGCGATCGTCATCTATGACCAGAATGCTCCCTGGCAGGCCGGCCTTGCTCATGTCAACTCCTCGCGGCAATCCACCGGTAAATAGACCCGAAAGGTGCTGCCTTTGCCGGGAACGCTCTCTACCGCGATCCAGCCACCGTGCTCCTGAACAATGCCGTAGGCAATTGACAGTCCTAACCCGGTTCCTTCACCAATATCCTTGGTGGTAAAAAAAGGATCAAACATGTGTTTTTGAATCTCGAGCTCAATCCCACTGCCTTGATCACTTACCTGCAGACAGACCCAGGATTGATCAGAATTTTCGATCCCATCGGGAACGCGCAGGGCAGCAGCCGGATAGCTGGACAGGCTGATCTTGCCGCCATCGGGCATGGCGTGAATACCATTGAGGATCAGGTTTAGCAAGACCTGTTGCAATTGCGCTGAGTCAGCGCATACCAACAGCTCCGCCGGAGTCTCCTCGACCCGGAGTTCGACCTGCTGTTTATTGAGGGTCGGCTCCAGCAGCGGCAGCACCGCCCGCATTACCAGGTTAAGATCAACGCGCTGCTTGCGGGCTTCGCCACGCCGGGCAAAGCTTAACAGCTGGCGCATAATACCGGTCATGCGCTGCGCCTGTTCGTGAATGATGGTCGCTGAGCGGGTGATATCCTCGGCTGCCATTCCTTCGCGGGTAATCAGTTTGGCCCGTCCGGCAATCACATTGAGAGGCGTCCCCAATTCGTGCGCCATCCCCGCCGACAGTTGCCCGAGGGTTGCCAGCCGCTCGGTATGGCGCAACTTTTCCAGGGCCTCAAATTTAGCTGCGTTAGCTGCCAGTTCGGCATCGCGCGCCTGGGCCAGCTGGCCACGCATACGCTCAATCGTATTTGACAACTCGGCCAGCTCATCACTGCCGGAAAGGTTGACGCTGGTGGAAAAATCACCGGTACCAATCCGCTCAGCCTGGGCGCGCAGCTTGCGCATCGGTCGCCCGACCCAGATGCTGCCCAGCACAGTCATCAACAGGAGCCCCGATACCACCAGGGCGCCGACAACGATAGCGGATCGACGCATGCTTTCCTCGATGTATTCATGCATCTCTTCCATCGATTCGGTTAATTCGATGGCGCCCATCCGCTCCCCAGGAAGCAGAACCGGCAAGTAGGTCAACAAAAAGTCATGCCCCTCATCCGAAGCCGCCATCAGGGTAACGGTTTCCTCAAAGTGCAATCGATCCAGGTGGGCAACAGGGACACGAGGTTGATAAGAGGCAGGCACATCGTTACTCACCCACACCCAGCGCACCAGGGTTTCAGAATAGCCCTGATTGGCGCGCGACAGAAAACCCAGGGCTTCCTCCTCACCATGCTGCTGCCACAGCTCCGTCACCATGACCCGCAGGCTTTCCCCGATATGGCGGGCCTCGCGACTCAAGTTACGTTTGAGCTGCTCCCGTTCGCGCTGAATGGAAAGATAGCTGTAAACGGAAAAGATCAGCACCACTCCGAGAAGAATCGCCAAAGTAATTTTGATGGTCAGACGCATCGCGGATTATCCTGTTAACAGGTTCATGAACATCGCTACCAGCCTGAGTGTACTTGGAGAGTTGATAACTGACTTGAACAGATTATGCGAATATCGCCACTAAAATACCAAGAGAGGCAAATTTGATTTAATAAAAACAAGCCTTTTGCCTTTAACAATTCAAGTTTCAGCTTTTCTTGGTGTCCTTGGAGCCTGGTGGCAAATTGACTTTTTTATAATGACGGAATTAATCAGATTCCGCTGCCGCCTCATCGTCAAGGGGTTCGTCAATCGTTTTTTTCTTGCCGAACAATCGGGCAGCAATAATCCCGACTTCATACAAAACAATAAAGGGAACGGCGATGGAAACCTGGGAAATCAGATCGGGAGGAGTCAGGGTGGCGCCAACAATAAAAGCAGTCAGAAGTGCATATTTACGGTGCTTTGCCAGCCAGATATGGTCAACAACCCCCATCCGGGCGAGAAAGAAAATCAGAATGGGTAGTTCAAAAACCAGCCCGAAAGCAATCAGCAGACGCGTCGCCAGGGTCAGATAAGCCCCCATGGAGAGCATCGCCTCAACCCCGCTGACGGACGTACCATAATTAACCAGGAAAGAGAAAACGGTCGGAAAAACCAGGGCAAAGCCGAAATATGTGCCGGTCCCGAAACATAAGGAACTGGCCAGCACAAAAGGAATGGCAAAGCGCTTTTCATGGCCGTAGAGTCCCGGCGCAACAAACATCCACACCTGCCAGATAATCACCGGGAAGGCGACCACCAGACCGGCCAGGGCAGACACCTTGAGGATGGTGAAAAAGGGTTCGGTAGCACTGATAAAAACCAACGAGCTCCCTTCCGGCAGGGCAGCGCGCACCGGCTTGGCAATTTCTTCAAAAATCCTCTCACCAACGGTATAACAACCCAGAAAGGCTACCAGCCAGGAAATAGCTGCATACATCAAGCGCTTTCGCAGTTCAGCCAGATGATCGGTTATTGCCATTCCATCAGACATGGGGCGTGGTCTCCTTATCCTGCTCGGCAGCGGCTTCAGCAGAAGCCGTCCCCGCATGTTCTAGCTCAGACGATCCCTCTTCCGATTGCTCCACTTGAGCTTCAGCAGTGACGACCTCAGCTGCCTTCTCTGCCTGTAACCTGGCCGCCTTTTCCTTATACTTTTCGCGCAATTGTTCCTTGTACCGATCCTCTTCTGCTTTGCTTTCGAGATCGATGGCACTCTTGAGTTCACTGGTTGCGCGTTTGAATTCTGCAAAGCCTTTACCCAGGGAACGTGCCAGATCAGGGAGTTTTTTCGGACCCAGAACAACCAGCGCCAAGGCGGCGATAAGAAGCATTTCCGTCATCCCGATACCGAACATAGTTATTCAACCTTTCGTCACTGCAGCACCTGACATGTGACTATTAAAGGCAGTGCAGGTTATTGTTATCAAAGGAAAAAGGGGCAATGTCAGCGCTTGTGTCGGCCGGCATTGAGGCGAGAATAGCCCCTTGCGCCCCACCTGTCAAGCACCGAGCAAAGAGGTGAAACATTTGACATATCAGGGGGTTTGATCTATTATCCCGGTCACTTCAAGGCCCTTCACTAAAGGTAAAAAGGCAATGAATCAAGATGCTTTGCAGCAACGTATCCGGCAGTTGGCGCGTGAGCGCAATGCCCTGCTGATCGCTCATAATTATCAACGTGATGAAGTTCAGGCGGTTGCCGACATCACCGGTGATTCCCTGGCCCTGTCGATGGAAGCTGCCAGAACCGACCGGGAAGTGATTGTTTTCTGCGGTGTTCATTTTATGGCCGAGAGTGCTGCTATCCTCGCACCGGAAAAGACCGTGCTGCTACCACGAGCTGACTCGGGTTGTCCAATGGCCGACATGGTAACGGCCGAAGGCTTAAAGGCACTGAAACAAGAACATCCAGATGCCACCGTCGTCACCTACGTCAACTCCAGCGCTGCGGTAAAAGCCGAAAGCGACATCTGTTGCACCAGTTCCAATGCCATCAGTGTCGCTCGCTCACTGCCGGCAAAAAAACTGCTGATGGTTCCCGATCGTAACCTGGGGCGCTACATTGCCCGCCAGGTTCCGGACAAGGACTACATCTTCTGGGAGGGGTATTGCCCAACCCATGATCGTCTTAAAACCGAAGAAATCGTCAAAGCCAGGGCCGATCACCCCGGTGCCCTGTTTATGGCCCATCCGGAATGTCGTCCGGAAATCCTTGACCTGGCTGACCATATCTGTTCAACCAGCGGCATGTACGAATTTGCCCGCAACAATCCGGCAACTACCTTCATTGTCGGCACTGAAGAGGGTATCCTCTGGCGCCTGCGCAAGGAAAACCCGGACAAAACCTTTATCATTCCCAGCCGCGGCCTGATCTGTCCGAACATGAAACTGACCAGCCTGGAGGATATTCTCAAGAGCCTTCAGACCCTGGAGCCGCGCATTACCGTCCCCGAGCCGATCCGCCTAAAGGCATTGACAGCTCTGGAGAGAATGCTGGCCGTGCCGCGCGACTAACAACAATCAATGCGGCCAGAAGACACATTATTTATCGGGCGCGCCAATGGTGCGCCCGTTACTTTTTCAAGAATGACAGCAGCATATGAACGAAACTGAACCCTCCCATATCCGCCACGCCACCCTGCGTTCCTGCCTCGACGCCGTCACTGAACCGGGACAGACCATCGATATTGTCGGGTTGCGCGACGGCGCCGAAGCCTTGTTACTGGCCCGCCTGCTGAACGAACAACAGGGTCTTACGGTTATCCTCTGCCCTAATCAGGAACAGGCCCGCCAGCTGGTCAGTGACCTGGGTCTTTTTCACCCCCACGCCGAACAGATCGGCCTGCTTCCCCACTGGGAGATGAACCCGTACGATCCCTTGACCCCTCATCCGGAGCTGGAGGCCACCCGCCTGGCAACTCTGGCGGCCCTGGCCGATCACCGCCTCAAAGCACTGGTACTGCCGATCCGCTCACTGGTGCAACGGGTCATCCCCCGCCAGGTTCTCGAACAGGTGACATTTCCGCTGCTCGCCGATGAAGAATATCCACGTCAGGCCCTGCTCGATTCCTTGTTGCAGCTCGGCTATCAGCCGGTCTCTCTAGTTGAAGATCGCGGTACCTTCGCGGTGCGCGGTGACCTGATTGATATTTTTCCGGCCGCTGCCGGCACCCCGATCCGCATCGATTTTTACGGCGACTACATTGAAAAGATCCGGTCTTTTGATCCCGCTACCCAGCGCTCGGAAAAATCCAGTCTAGCCGAGGTGACCCTGATCCCGGCCCGGGAAATGATCCTTCATGGTCCATTTCTGGAAACCTTGGCTCACAAACTCAAAGAGCGCTGCGATCAGCTCTCTATCCCCCGCGCTGAGCGCGAAGCCATCATGACCGAACTGCGCGAAGGGATTCTCTCCCCCGGTCGCTCTTTTTTACTGCCCTTGAATTATCCCGAACTGGATCCTCTCACCGCTTACCTTGACCAGCATCGCCTGGTGTTGATCGATCCGCCGGCGCTGGAACGGGAAGCTGATCAGTTTGATCAGGACATTCGCCACGGCGCAGAGCGCATGATGAGGGAACGGTTACCCCATGCCGACCGCCAGACCCTCTATCTTGATCCGGCCCAAGTCGGTCGGTTACTCAATGCGGCGGATCGTATCGAGTTTTCCCGACTGCATCTGCTGCAACTGGACGATCAGCGCCAACGCTTCTTTTTCAACTGTTTCGGCAATGATAACTTACGAGCCAAACCCGCCAGCGGACAGGACGGCCTGGAACCCCTGGTGGAACGACTGCACCAGGTCCGTCAGGACAACTGGCGCGCTCTGCTGGTCTGCCGCCAGCGCAGCCAGGCAGAGCGATTGCAGGAACTTCTCGGCGGCCATCATATCCACCTCGACATTGAAACCGATGAGCGTCTGAGCGGATTACGGCCGGGACAAACACGCCTTGCTATCGGTACCATCAGTGCCGGCTTCAGCCTGCCCGACGACAAACTCACCGTCATCAGTGAAGAGGATATCTTCGGCCGCCGCAGTCATCGCCGCCAGAGTGGGGCCCGCCGGGCCCGCCAGCTGCTGGGCAGCCTCGCCGAACTCAAGGAAAATGACTATATCGTCCATACCGACCACGGTGTCGCTCGCTACCGGGGCCTTACTCATCTGAAAACCGGTGACATTGAAGGGGATTTTCTCCACCTCCAGTACGCCGGTAGCGATACCCTCTATCTACCGATTGAGCGCATCGAAAAGATTCAAAAGTATGTCAGCGCCGAAGGGCAGAGCCCGAAGCTCGACAAGATGGGGGGTCAGGGCTGGGAAAAAGCCAAAATCAGGGCGCGCGCCGCAGTCGAAGAACTGGCCCGCCAGCTGCTTGAAATCTACGCCAGACGTGAACTGCGTGAGGGTTTTGCCTTTTCCCCGCCGGACAACCTCTATCACGAGTTTGAGGCAACCTTCCCGCACGAGGAAACGGTTGACCAACTCCAGGCGATCCGCGAAACCATAAAGGATATGCAGTCCCCCAAGCCGATGGATCGGCTGATCTGTGGTGATGTCGGCTACGGCAAAACCGAGGTTGCCATGCGCGCCGCAGTTAAGGCAGTGCTGGACAACAAGCAGGTAGCGGTACTGGTGCCGACCACCGTCCTTGCCCGTCAACACTGGCAGAGCTTCAGTCAGCGGCTGGAGGATTTTCCCATTCGGGTCGACATGATCTCACGTTTTCGCAGTGCCGCTGAGAACCGCACCACCCTGGAAGCCGCGGCCGCCGGCAAGATTGATATCCTGATCGGTACCCATCGGCTGTTACAACGGGATGTCCGCTTCAAAGATCTTGGCCTGCTGATTGTCGACGAAGAGCAGCGCTTTGGCGTGGCCCATAAAGAGAAGCTTAAGCAATTACGCGCTGAAGTCGACATCCTGACCCTGACCGCCACCCCGATTCCACGCACCTTGCACATGAGCATGAGCGGCCTGCGCGATCTGTCGGTGATCGAAACCGCACCGGTCGACCGTCTTGCTATCCGCACCTACGTGACCCGTTTTGATGAGGAATTGATCCGCCAGGCCATCCTGCGCGAATTGCGGCGCGGTGGTCAGGTCTATTTTGTCCACAATCGGGTTCAGACCATTGATGCCATGGCTGAGCAGTTACGTCAGATTGTGCCCGAAGCGACGATTGCGGTTGGCCACGGCCAGATGGCGGAAAAAGAACTGGAACAGGTGATGCTCGACTTTGTTGGTGGTAAAACCAACCTGCTGGTCGCCTCGACCATTATCGAAAACGGTCTTGATATTCCCCGCGCCAATACTATGATCATCAATCACGCCGATCATTTCGGCCTTTCCCAACTTTACCAGCTGCGGGGCCGGGTTGGTCGCAGCGATCGCCGCGCCTACGCCTATCTGCTCATCCCCGGGGAAGCAGCCCTGACCCGCGAAGCGCGTGAGCGCTTGCGGATTTTGCAGGAATTGACCGAGCTCGGTGCCGGCTTCCGCATTGCCAGCCATGATCTTGAGTTGCGTGGCGCCGGCGACCTGCTTGGTGGCAAACAATCGGGGCCGATCGCTGCCATCGGTTTTGAAATGTACAACGAACTGCTCGAAGAGACTATTGATCGCTTGCGTGGTAATGAGCGCCAGGAGCGTATCGACCCGGAAATTCGCCTCGGGCTCTCCGCTTTTCTGCCGGAATCCTATGTACCCGACCCCAATCAGCGTTTGCAGCTCTATCAGCGCATGGCTGCGACCGATGAGGATGAGCAGCTGTTCGACCTGGTTGATGAACTGCGCGACCGCTTTGGTGAACTTCCGCTTGCGGCCGAAACCCTGATTGGCTCCATGCGCATCCGCGTTCTGCTCAAACGCCTGTGGATTGAACTGCTGGAATACGATGGCAAACGCCTGTCGCTGCTATTTCACGCCGCCACCCCGGTTTCCCCAGAGCAGATCCGCCGGCTGGTCACCGATCAGACGCAGCGCTATCGTCTTGGTAGCGATTATCGCCTGATCATCGAGCTTGGTCGCCACAATCCGGGCGAACTGCTTATCCAGACCCGCAAAGAACTGCAGCAACTGGTCTGATCGCAGGACAAGGTGCAAACAGAAGCGGATACAGGTGACAAAACAGCTGATTTTAAAAGGTAATCGTGTTAGTTTAAGCTACTGGCTAGTCCCTATGGAGGATCACCCTGTCCATCACTATCCGTTATCTGCTGCTGTTATTTCTCGTAGCCGGCTTGCCGGCCTGTCAGGAACAACCCGCACCAACATCTGCGATGCCATCGCCATCGTCCGCCGGTCCCCTGATTACGGTTGGATCGCGCACGGTCAGTCTTGAGCAGTTTAATCGTCAAGTACGGATGAACTATCCACATATTGATGATCTCCCTGCGCATGAGAAAATTCACCTGCAACAGCAGATAGTAACCCAGCTCATCGATCGCGAACTGATTCACACTGAGGCTGCACGCCTTGATGTACAACTATCCCCTGATGAATTCGATGCCGCCCTGACCGGAATCCGCGGTGTTCATAACCACGAGGAATTTGAGCAGAATCTGCGTGACGCCGGCATCAGCCCGGATCTGTGGCGCGAAGCCTTGCGTTTTCGTCTGCTGATAAGCAAAATAACGCAGACGATAGTCAACCCTCGGATCGAAATTTCACAAGCCGACATGGAGTCGTACTATCACAGTCATCGCGAAGAATTTCACCGCCCACAAGAGGTTCGCGTTCACCAGATGCTGCTGGAGACCCGTGAAGCCGCTCTGGAAATAAAAAAACACTTGCAGGATGGCGCAGATTTCGCCACCCTTGCCAGGCAGCATTCCCTCTCACCCGACAGTGAGGAGGGAGGCCTTCTGGGTTATTTTTCTGCAGGGGCGCTACCTCCGGAATTTGATGAGGTGATTTTTTCTCTACCTCTACGGCAGGTCAGTGATCCGGTAGCAAGCCCTTACGGCTTTCATCTGTTGCTGGTCGACCGCAAACGTAAGGCCGGGCAACGCCCTTTTGCTGCGGTTGCAGATGAAATCAGGGAACGGCTTTACCAAAAACAGGAAGAGGTATTGCTGCAACAGTGGCTGAGGGAGTTGCGCGAAAATGCCGACGTTAAGGTTGACTGGGAGCAGATTCTCCCACATTCGTCCCGCTAAAGGGATAGTGTTTAAGGATTAAGGAAGATAGACGATGAAAAGATTTATTGTTGGGTTCCTGCTCATGTTCCTGTTGGCACCCATATCTCCGCTGACGGCGCAAACCATCTCCAGTGTTGCTGCTGTGGTTAATACCGACATCATTACCACCTATGAGCTTGATCGTGCCGTCGAGAGACTGGTATCAAATCAAAATTTGTCCCGTCCCCCCAGCGACGAGGAGCTGCAGCAACTGCGCCGGGAGGTCCTTGACCAGCTGATCAATGATCGCCTGCTGCAACAGCGCAGCAAGGAGCTCGGCCTGTCGGTCACTAGCCAGGAGGTTGATGCGGCGGTTGACGATGTGATGACCAGCAACAAGCTGGATCCCGCCACACTGGAGACAGCGCTGGCCGCCGAAGGAATGAGCCTGGAGTCCTATCGCCGGCAGATCCGCGACGAAATCCTGCGCTACAAGGTGATGTCCCAGGAGGTCAATGACCGCGCCCAGGTTACCAGTGGCGAAGTCCGCCGTTATTTTGAGGAGAACATCGACCAGTCCGACACCCAGACCCGGCTGTTTGTCAGCCGCATCAGTTTTGCCCTGCCTGCTGACCGCAACAGTGCCGACGCAGCACGCATCGAGGAACAGGCCAACCAAAGTCGCCAACAACTGCTTGACGGCACACCCTTTGATACGGTTCTTGCTGAAGCAGGGGACCTGGCTGATGGCGGCATTATGGGGGAACTGGTATTGAGTGACCTTGCCGCCCCGCTACAACAGGCGCTGCAAAATCTGGCCACTGGTGACGTCAGTGTTCCGACGGAATTCAACCAGCAACTCCACCTTTTTATTGTTAACGATCGCCGATCAGGAGAGGAATTAGCCTTCGAGCGAGCCAAAGAAAATATTGAAGAACGTCTCAGACGCGAGAAAGCCGAGGAGCGCTTCATCGAGTGGCAGGAAGAACTACGCAGCAACGCCTATATCGACCGGCGCCTGTAACTCCAACCCATCGGGTCATCCACCATGCCGACATCTGCCATCATTTTTGCGCTGGAAGAACATCGCCGCCAGCGTCTGGCGCAGCGCATCAGTGATCTGCAGCTGTTCGATCAACTCTATTTTTCCGGCACTGCGGGGGAACTGAAGCGGCTGGTCAAAAACACCTCGGCTGATCTGATCTGTTGTGAACTTGACGCGGCAGACGAGACCTTGCCGCCTTGGGCTGATCTGGTCCGCAAAGGCTTCTGCCGGGTTCTCTGCTTTACCGATAAACAATCTCACATACGCCTGCGGCTTCCTAGCGGGAGCGGTTATGCCGAAAGCCAAATCAACTCCTCCAGCCTGAAAGAGGTCGTTCAATCCCAGCTTGAGGCCCCCTTGCAAAGTCCACCGCCAGCTGCTACCGGCATCAATGAACAGGTTGCGGCAGAACACAAGGTTTACAGTCGCTTTTACTTTGATACATTTTTGGGCAAAGAACTGTCGCGCAGCAAGCTGACGGGACGACCCGTCAGCTTGCTGCTGCTTGAACCCCAGCTGGCCCAGCGCCAGCAGATGGATCAACAACTCCTGGAACCATTTCTGGTGCGTGTTACCCGGGCAATCAAGAACCAGATCAGATCATCCGATCTGCTCTGCCGTTACCAGCGCCAGCGGCTTGCCATTCTGTTGCCGGAAACCCCGAGTGAGCGGGCATCAGAGCTGCTTGAGCGGATTCTAGTCGCTCTGCGCAACAGTTTCCCCGAGCAACGCATCCCCTGGACGAGCGCCATCGTCTGTCCCTCATCAATCGATCCGGAGAATCCCCATAGCCTGATACAGCAGGCGATTACCCAACTTGAACGGTCACAGCCCAGATTCTGAGCCCGACAAAAAAGAGGACTAAAGCTTTTCTGCATCCAGCCTTGTTTCCTCCCTTGTGCTTCCGTTATATTGATCAATTACGCAAATACCTGACTCAAGGAACACACCATGCGACCCCTGTTAATCACCATGGGCGACCCGACCGGGATCGGCCCGGAATTGATTGTCAAAACCCTGCTTGATGGCAAGCTGGCATCCCTGCCGATGCCGGTGCGGATCATCGGCGATATCGCCGCCCTGAAACAGGCCGGACAGATTTTTGGCATAGCTGCCGGAGAGACCAAAGGAACAGGCTCACTAGTTTATCTCGATTTCAACGATCATCGGCTCGAGGTCGAAGCCTGCTCAAGCTTAACGGTAGCCAACCTGAACTACGGCCGACCGGATCATGATTGTGGGCGCGCCATGGCCGCTTACATTGACCAAGCCGCACGCCGGTGCCTGAACGGCAGTGCCCATTCCATGGTCACTTGTCCGATCAACAAAAAAGCGATTAATGCCGCAGGCTTCAGCTTTCCCGGGCATACAGAATTTCTTGCCGATCGTTGTGGAGTAAAACAGGTGGTGATGATGCTCGCCGGTAGCAGCCTCAAGGTCTGTCTGGTGACCACCCATCTCCCCTTGACGGCAGTGGCACAACAACTCTCGGTGGAGACCATCCTCACCACCCTGCGTATCACCCATCACGCGTTACAGCATCAGTTCACCCTGCACCAGCCACGCCTTGCGGTTCTGGCCCTGAATCCCCACGCCGGAGAGAACGGCCTGTTTGGTGATGAGGAACAACGCCTGATCGCGCCGGCGATTAAAACTGCCTGCACCGAAGGGATTGCCGCCAGCGGCCCGCACAGTGCTGATACCCTGTTCCATTTTGCCGTCCATGAGAATAGCGCCGATGCGGTTATCTGTATGTATCACGACCAGGGACTGATCCCTTTGAAGCTGCTGCACTTTGATGATGCCGTTAACGTCACCCTGGGGTTGCCGATCATCCGCACCAGCGTCGACCACGGCACCGCCTACGACCTCGCCGGTAGCGGCAAAGCCAGCACCGCCAGTCTCTGTGCCGCCCTGCACATGGCGGCTGGAATGAAGACACCTCAACCCTTTAACGAAGCCGACAGAAAACCATGATTGATCATATCCGCATCCGTGGTGCCCGTGAGCACAACCTGAAAAATATCGATATCGACATCCCCCGCGACCAGTTGGTCGTGATTACCGGGGTTTCCGGCTCAGGGAAAAGCACCCTGGCTTTTGACACCATCTACGCCGAAGGCCAGCGCCGTTACGTAGAAAGCCTGTCAGCCTATGCCCGCCAGTTCCTCGAGCAGATGGAAAAACCCGATGTCGACCAGATCGACGGCCTCTCCCCGGCCATCTCCATCGAACAGAAAACAACCTCGAAAAACCCCCGCTCCACCGTTGGTACGGTGACCGAAATTTACGATTACCTGCGCCTGCTCTATGCCCGGGTCGGTGACATCCTCTGCCATCGCTGTGGTCATAAAATTGCGGCGCAGACAGTGGAACAGATGGTCGACCAGATCATGCTGCTGCCGGAAAAGACCCGCCTGATGGTCATGGCCCCTATCGTCCGTGAGCGCAAGGGGGAATATCGCAAGGAGCTGGCTCAGCTGCAGGCCGCCGGCTATGTCCGCATGCGCATCGACGGTGAAATGCACGAACTGGGCGACCCCATCACCCTCGACAAGAACAGGAAGCATACGCTGGAGGTTGTTGTCGATCGCTTGGTTATTAAGCCGGACATCACCTCGCGCCTGGCCGAATCGATCGAAACCGCATTACAGCTCGCCGACGGACTGGTACGGGTGGAGATTCCCGAGGGTGACAGCATGCTTTTTTCAGCGCGCCATGCCTGTATCGAGTGTGGGCTGTCCTACCCGGAAATCACCCCGCGCATGTTTTCCTTCAACAATCCCCACGGCGCCTGCCCTGACTGCAGCGGGCTCGGAACGCGGATGCTCTTTGACCGCGAGCAGGTGGTTCCCAATCCGCAAATGTCCCTGCGTGACGGCGCTGTTGTTCCCTGGGACAGCCGCACCGGTTTCTACTACCAGGCGCTGCTTGAGGCTCTGGCCCTGCATTACCAGTTCGATATGCGCATCCCTTTTGCTCAGCTGACCCAGACCGTGCAGGACGTCATCCTTTATGGTTCCGGCGGCAAGGACATCCGCTTTTTCTATGATCAGGGAGATAAACGCCATTTTTATGAAAAGCCCTTTGAAGGAGTGATCCCCAACCTTGAGCGCCGCTACCATGAAACCGATTCCGACGGCGTGCGCGAAAACCTCGAACGCTTTATGAATGTCATCCCCTGCCAGACCTGCCATGGTGCCCGGCTGCGCCCTGAGGCCCTGCATATTACCGTTGGCGGCAAGAATATTCAGCAGACCACCGCCATGTCCATTGCTGACGCCGAGGCTTTTTTTAAGCAACTCACATTGCCAACCAAGGAAATGGAGATTGCCCGGCGCATCCTCAAAGAGATCCGCGAGCGTCTCTCCTTCCTTTCCCATGTTGGTCTTGATTATCTGACCCTCGATCGCAGCTCCGGCACCCTGTCCGGCGGTGAAGGGCAGCGGATCCGTCTGGCGACCCAGATCGGCTCCTCCCTGACCGGAGTTCTGTATATCCTCGATGAACCCTCGATTGGTCTGCATCAGCGTGATAATAAGCGCCTGTTGACCACCCTCAAGCGCCTGCGCGATCTCGGCAATACGGTCCTGGTAGTGGAACACGATGAAGAAACCATCTGTGCTGCCGATCATGTCATCGATATGGGACCAGCGGCCGGGGTCAACGGTGGCCACGTTGTGGCCCAGGGCACACCCGCAGAGATTATCGCCTGCCCCGAATCACTGACCGCAGATTACCTCTCCGGGCGGCGCAGGATCATGATTCCGACCGAGCGTCGGCGCAGTGAACGCTGGCTTGAAATCACCGGTGCCCGTGCCAACAATCTGCAGTCTGTCGATGTCCGTATCCCTTTAGGGGTATTGACCTGCTTTACCGGTGTCTCCGGTTCGGGTAAATCCTCGCTGGTTATCGAAACCCTCTACAAAGCCCTGGCCCAGCATCTGCATCGGACGCGGGAAAAAGCCGGACCGGTCAGGGAAATCAACGGACTGGAGCAACTCGACAAGGTCATCGATATCGACCAGTCCCCCATCGGCCGCACGCCCCGCTCCAACCCTGCTACCTACACCGGGGTCTTTACCGATGTCCGCGATCTCTTCGCCCAGCTCCCGGAAGCAAAGATTCGTGGTTACAAACCGGGGCGTTTTTCCTTCAACGTTAAAGGCGGGCGCTGTGAAGCCTGTAGCGGTGACGGCATTATCAAGATCGAAATGCATTTTCTCCCTGATGTCTACGTTCAGTGCGACGTCTGTAAGGGGGCGCGCTACAATCGTGAAACCCTCGAAGTTAAATACAAGGGGAAAAGTATTGCCGATGTCCTGGCCATGACCGTCAACCAGGCCAGTCAGTTCCTTGAGAACATCCCCCGGATTCACAACAAGCTACAGACCATCAGGGATGTTGGTCTCGGCTACATCAAGCTTGGTCAGAGTGCCACCACTCTCTCCGGTGGTGAGGCCCAACGAGTCAAATTGGCACGCGAACTCGGCAAACGGGCGACCGGGAAAACGATCTACATCCTTGATGAACCGACGACCGGACTGCATTTTGCCGACATTCATAAACTCCTTGAGGTGCTTAATCGGCTGATTGAAACCGGCAACACCGTGGTGGTGATTGAACACAATCTCGATGTGATCAAAACCGCTGACTATATCGTTGATCTCGGTCCCGAAGGAGGGAGCCGGGGTGGGCGGATCATCGCCGCCGGGACCCCGGAAGAGGTTGCCGCCTGTGAGGACTCCTTTACCGGACGCTATCTGCGTGACAGCCTGAAGGCGATCGGCTCAGAACAAAAGCCGTAGCATTTTCTTTCTCTTGGCATTGCTGCTGATCTCAACTATGATGGTATCTGGAATTTATAACCCTGGGCTGACAATAGCCCCTGTGGAGCGAAGCATGAGCAGTAAGATGGTCAACAAAAAGTGCAGTCAATGTGGTGCCCTGCTAACCGGCGGCTACTGGTGTAAAGAGTGTAAAGCCGTATTCAAGTGCCCGATCCCCGGCTGTGAAGCCCCCGTCAAACCCGGAGCGCAGGAGTGTGGTCGATGCGGGCTGTTCTTTGAAGATTATCTGTCCCAACGCAAAATGTATCGACGCTGTCCCAAGTGCAAGAAAAAACAAGGGCTTTCCGAGCATCAATGCCGCTTCTGCCGCCACTGGTTCAATTGCCCCACCTGTGGTGACAGGGTCTCCACCAACACTGTCTTGACCTGCCCACGCTGCGGCACCTCCTTACGTTGATCTGTGGATCCGCCAACGACTGTTGCCGGATCCACTTCAAACAGCGTTCTGGACTTCTTTAATAATAACTGCTAACGTTCTGTAACCATTACCCTCTTTCCCTGCCGGAGCGTCAATGCTGACCTTGCTGGTGGCTATCCTTTGGGCTATCTCCGTCATTTCTGCCGGACATGCGTTGCTCACCAAGCGTGATCCACGCGCCGCTCTTGGCTGGATTGTCGCCTGCCTTGCCGTGCCGGGTGTGGGAGCCCTGTGTTACTGGCTTCTCGGAGTCAACCGCATCCGTGCACGGGCACGCGAGCTCCAGGAGCAGGGGGAAGGGATGCATTGGCTCCATGTCAATGTCCCTCCCACAGCCCAGGATGTGGCCTGCTACCCCAAGGACGACACCAGCCGTGCCCTGATCACCCTTTCTGATGCGGTTACCCGCCGACCGCTGGTCAGCGGCAATCAGGTCGACATTCTCCACAACGGCGAACAGGCGTACCCGGCGATGCTCGATGCGATCCGCAATGCCCGCGAATCGGTCTATCTTTCCAGCTACATCTTCGCACCTGACAGCCTGGGGATAGAATTTGTCCGGGAACTGATTGCCGCTGCCAACCGCGGTGTCGATGTACGCATTCTCATTGATGCCTTTGGTGAACTCTATTCGCGTAGCAGAGTGCGCCGCCATTTACGTGGCACCAAAGTCAAGGTTACTTCTTTTCTTCCTCCGCGTCTGTTGCACAGCTTCTATTTCAACCTGCGCAATCACCGCAAGCTGCTGGTTATTGACAACTGTATCGGCTTTACCGGCGGCATCAATATCCGTGAACGTCATCTGGTCGAAGCGGCACAGGATTCCATCCGGGTTATCGACATCCATTTTCGCCTGCAGGGGCCGGTCTGTGAACAACTGCGCGATGCCTTCATGGAAGACTGGCATTATGCCACCAAGGAAAAACGCGCACCGCGCGATTGGCCCCGTCCTCAAATGGCAGGCACCGCCTGTTGTCGCGGCATCAGTGCCGGGCCGAACGAACCCCACGAAAAACTCAACTGGATCATTATTGGTGCCCTGTCCTGTGCCAAATCCCATATCCGTATCATGACCCCCTACTTTATCCCCTCCCGCGCCCAACTGGCAGCCATCAACGTCGCGGCCCTGCGTGGGGTGCGGGTGGAAATCATCCTGCCGACGCAGAACAACCTGCCCTTTGTCGGCTGGGCCGCCAACGCCTATCTGTTTGAGGTGCTGGAGCATGATGCCAGGGTTTATTTTCATCCCCCCCCCTTCGTCCACAGCAAACTGCTGCTGATTGATGATAAATATGCCCTGATCGGCTCCGCCAACATCGACCCGCGCAGCCTGCGGCTGAATTTTGAGTTCAATGTGGAAGTGTTTGATCAACCGACGGTCGCTAAACTCTGTGACCACTTCGACCGCTCCCGTGAACGATCCCGTCAGGTGACCCTGCAGGAGGTGGACAGCCGCCCCCTGGCCGCGCGCTTGCGTGATTCCTTCTTTAAACTTTTTTCCCCCTATTTGTAGGAGACAACAATGCCGATTATTACCCTTGATGGCCCGTCCTTGAGCCTGGACAAAAAGCGCCTCCTGGCAAATGAACTGACCAGCCTGGCCGCCAGGGCGTATGACCTGCCGGAATCGACAATTATCATCATGTTGCGTGAAAATGCTCCAGATCAGGTTGCTGTCGGTGGCACCCTGATTGCCGACCGCTGATATCCGGGGGACCAGATGATTCCATCTACCAACAAGCGCCTTACCTTTAATGCTCTACCTTTACTGCTGGCCGTCAGTATGTGTTTGGTGTCCTGCGCCGGTAACCAGCCTGACAACCTCGGTGTTACCGCAGGCAAACTCTCCCCCTGTCCCGCTTCCCCCAACTGTGTCTGCAGCGAAGATGATACGGCCAAACACCAGATTGACCCCTTTATCCTTGCCGTGCCTGCGCTGCAAGCCTGGCAAGCGGTTCGTGAGCAGATAAGCGCGCTGCCGCGCACCCGGATTATTTCGGTCAGCGACCACTATCTCCATGCCGAATGCCGCAGTGCCGTTTTTGGTTTTGTTGATGATATGGAATTGCATCTGCGCCCGGAAGAAGGCATCATCGCCGTGCGTTCCGCTGCACGGCTGGGCTATTATGATTTCGGTGTCAATCGTAAACGCATCGAGACCCTGCGATCAACATTACGCAAGGAAGGTGTCGTGCGCTGAAAGGGAAAACTTGCTCCTGTCAACTTCAATCATTGTGGCAAAAAAACGAACAGCCCACAGGATGTTTATCCCGTGGGCTGTATTGGTAGATATTATTTGTATTGATGATCAGCGCGACGACTGGTTATTGGCCGTCAGTGGACTTACCTTCAGCTGAATCGGTCTTTTTGCTTCCGTCACGCGGAAGCTGACAACTGTCGGACATTCAGGTCTGAATTCCCAGACGTGGCAAAATCCAGCGGTTCAAAATAAACCAGACGGCAACAATACCGAGAATAAGTGTCCATTCCATCTCTTTACTCCTTTGTTTACGGTTAGACTGATTGTAGATGAAACCCCACAAAAAGTCAATTATTCATATATCTATATGTTCTTCGGGATGAGGATTGTCACCAGTAGCCCTCCTTGCGGCTGATTCTCCGCCCGGATGCTGCCACCGTGCAGGGCAACGGCACTTTTAGCGATGGCCAGACCGATACCGGTGCCGCCGCTCTGGCGATCACGGGCATCGGCAACCCGGTAAAAAGGATCAAAGATCTTTTCCAGCGAGGTCGCAGGTACACCATGTCCCTGGTCAGAAACCCTGATCTCCCAGAAACGCCCCTGCGAACCCAGGGAAACCCGGACCTCTCCAGCTTCAGCGGTATATTTAACCGCATTACGGATCACATTCTCCAAGGCCTGCGCCAGCAGATGTCCCGAACCGTTTATCGCTGCCGGGCCTGATGATTCAAGCACAACCCGGCACTGACGCGCCGCCGCCTCAAAATCAGCATCCTGCACCAGCTTCTCCAGCAATTCCTGCAGATCAAGGGGGGCAAAACCTTGTTCATTGATTCCGCTGGTCATGCGTGTTAATTCCAGCAGTTGGCCGATCATCTCATTCATCCGTTGCGCTTCAAGGTCGATCCGGTCCAGCGCTTTTTTTCCCGCATCGCTGCTCGATTGCTGACGCGCCAGTTCGAGGGCAACATTCAGGCGCGCCAGAGGTGAACGCAACTCGTGAGAAAGATCACGCAGCAATTGCTGTTGATTGGAGATCAGAACTTGAATTTTAGCTGCCATATCATCGAAATCCCGCGCCAGTCCCCCCAGCTCATTTTTTGCTTTGATCTGATCACCAATACGGGTGGCCAGATCACCGGCGGCAAAACGGTGGGTGGCGTGGCGCAAACGACTGATCGGTGCCGCCAGGGAGCGTGCCAGAACAAAGCAGACCAGGGCGGTGATCGCAAGCAGCAACAATAGCTGCACACCGAGAAAGCCGCGGGTCATCAGCTTGAAGAAATCCCGCGGGGCTGGTCGCTCCGGCAGGGTGATAACAACGACATAGTCATTACCGCCGGCCCCCTTAACCGTGGCAGCAATGCCGTTACGGGCCCCCTGCATCGGCAGTACCACCTCACCACTGCGCAGCGCGCGCGATGCCATATGCTGCACCCGACGATGAATTGTGCGCCGGCTTAGCAGCTGCATCTGCTGATCGAAAAGGATCAGCTCAATCCCTGATTCGCGCAGCAGACGCTCGGTATACTGATCAACTGCCGGAACCCCGGCGGTTTCGAAAGCACGGATCGCTTCGCGGCCATATTCGGTGATCGCACGCCGGCTGAAACTTTGATGCGCCAGCGGCGGAAACTCCTGATCACGAAAATAGGTCAACACCACCACCGATGCGGTAACCAGCACAATGATGAGCAAAAAATAAAGGAAGATCTTTAAAAACAGACTGCGCATCAGACTTCATCCTCCGGCAGGGAGTAAAGATAGCCGATCCCGCGCACGGTACGGATCCGTTCGGTCTGGCCGTAGCTGTGGCCGAGCTTTTTGCGCAGGGCGCTGACATGGACATCGATACTGCGGTCATAGGCTGAAAGTTGCCGTCCCAGAACCTGTGCGACCAGCTCTTCACGGCTGATAATTTCACCTGCATGGGCAAGCAAAGCTTCAAGCAGGCTGAACTCCACCGAAGTCAGCTCCACCCCCCGGCCATTCTGTTTGACTGTCCGATTTGTGGCATTGAGCACCAGATCACCGACTCGGTATTCTGCCTGGGCTTTGGGCTTCACCTTGTGACCATCCGGCGAACCTTCAAGACGGCGCTGAATGGCACGGATCCGCGCCACCAGCTCACGCGGATTGAATGGTTTCGGGAGATAATCATCGGCTCCCAGCTCCAGCCCGACAATGCGGTCAACATCATCACCACGGGCCGTCAGCATGATCACCGGAATACGACTTTCTTCACGAATCTTGCGCAGCACATCGAAACCATTGAGCCCCGGCAACATGACATCCAGTACCACCAGCTCGTAAGGATGGCTCGTTGCCGCCTCGGCTCCCAGATCCCCGCGGTGCACCGCATCAATCTGAAAGCCTTCACCTCCCAGATAGTCCTGCAGCAATTCACATAGTTCCATGTCATCATCAATAACCAGAATCCGTTCCATACGTTCTCCAGCCCATGTTGTCTGATATCATTATT
>JAWOFG010000154.1:0-7196 GCA_046482365.1 Pelovirga sp.
AGTCGAGCCGGAACCTGAAGTCGAGCCGGAACCTGAAGTCGAGCCGGAACCTGAAGTCGAGCCGGAACCTGAAGTCGAGCCGGAATCCCGCCTCAGCCTGTTTGAGCGCCTTAAGCAGGGCCTCTCCAAGACCCAGTCCTCTCTGGTCGGACGGGTTGACAGCCTGTTGCGTGGGCGTACCGAGATTGACGAGGAGTTGCTCGAGGAGCTGGAAGAGGTACTGATTACCGCTGATCTGGGCATGAAAACTACCCAGCATCTGATCCAGGCCCTGGAAGCGCGTCTGGCCGCAGGGAAGTTGAAGGATCCTGAACAGGTTCGGACGCTCCTCAAGGACGAGCTGAAACAGATTCTCGCGGTGGAGGCCCATCCGGTCAATTTCAGCAGTGCTTCTCCATTCGTGATGATGGTTGTCGGGGTCAATGGTGTCGGCAAGACAACCACAATCGGCAAATTGTCCAATCAGCTCTCCCAGGCCGGCCATAAGGTTGTCCTCGGGGCAGGTGATACGTTCCGCGCGGCGGCGGCTGAACAGCTCGAGGTGTGGGGCAAGCGTGCCGGGGTTGAGGTGATTCGTCATGCTGAAGGGGCTGATCCGGCGGCCGTAGCCTTTGACGCCGCGAAGGCGGCGGTGGCACGCAAAGCTGATATCCTGCTACTGGATACCGCCGGTCGCCTGCATACCAAGGTGAATCTGATGGAAGAGTTGAAAAAGGTGCGGCGCGTGCTTGATCGCGAGATCCCCGGTGCTCCGCATGAAATTCTTCTGGTCCTTGACGCCACCACCGGTCAGAACGCCTTGACCCAGGCGCGCATGTTTCATGAAGCGGTCGGTTTGGGCGGCATTGCTCTGACCAAACTGGATGGAACCGCAAAAGGGGGGATTGTGATTGCCATTGCTGCGGAACTCAATGTACCTGTTCGTTACGTTGGTATCGGGGAGAAACTGGACGATTTGCGCCCGTTTGATGCCGATATGTTTGTCAGTGCCCTGTTTGAACGTTCTTGATCGCTGCTGGATGTTACACCATCACGTTAGGGGATGATTGAAATGCAGAAGCTGGTTGACCTGGAACAATCCATCGCTGTCTTGCTCGAGCAACATCGTGCCCTGAAACTCAACAACCACCAGTTGCAGCAGGAAAAACAGCGGTGGCTGGAAGAGAAACAGCGTCTGCTCAAGCAGATCGATCGAATCCTTGCAGGTTTAGATGATATTGATGTGGAGGGGATATGAGCGCACAAATTCAGATCAGGATTCAAGGGCGCATCTATACCCTGCGTAGTCAACAGTCTGAAGAGCAAGTTCAGAAGGTTATTGCTTTTGCAGAGAAAAAACTGGCAGAAACTGCTGCCGGCAGATCTGTCGATACGGTTGATCTGATGATTCTGACCCTGCTGAACCTGGCAGGAGAATATCTGTTGTTGCAGGAAAAAAAAGAACAAGATGATCATGAGATAACCCGGCGACTGGGGCAACTGGAGCGTCAATTGACCCTGGAGATTGATGATAATTTTGGTTGCTAATCCCGAGCAATCCGTTGTAATATCACCGGTATTCTTGACTGTTGTCGGGTTGATTGATAGATCGTTGGTGCGCTCGTTGATTGAGTGTCGAACGAGAAGAAGTGATTGCTAGTCAAACCACCCCGGGTTTTGAGTTTATTCCGGGAGCGGGTTGTGTGGTTTATATTTCATTGGCGCGCAGCACCCTGTTGCGGATAGATCTTATGAGTGTAAGTTGTCTTCATAACGGCTTCCTTCATACAGGTGGATGACAATTGTCGCTAGAGCGCTCTTGCCGGTAAACTGCTTTTATGCCCGTTTTCTCCTCTCGTTTTTGACCCTCCTTTGGCCGAACCTTCCGGCCACATCTGTACCATGTCTGGAACTATTGGTTTATGGATAAAAGGGCGATCCGCGCGTATATGCTCAAGCGTCGAAATGCCCTGCTGCCTGAGCAGGTGGACCAGTTGTCACGGCTGGCCCAACAGCGGTTGGTGGCAACGGACTTATTTTGTTCTGTTCAGAGTCTGGCCCTTTACAGCCCCATACATAATGAGACAGCAACGGATGACATTTTTGTCACTGCCCGTCACCTGGGGAAACAGGTTTATTATCCCCGGGTCGCAAAACAGGGGCTGAGCATGGTTGAGATTAACAGTCCGGAGCAGCTGGAGCCGGGAGCTTTTGGTGTGCTTGAGCCCGCTGCCGGTCTGAGTGGCAGTCGCCAGGTGCCGGACTTGATTTTGATTCCCGGGGTAGCCTTTGATCGTCGGGGTCACCGTCTTGGTTATGGTCGGGGTTTTTATGATCGTTATCTGGCGCAGTGCTCTGACCAGGTGCTTCGGGTCGGTTTTTCCTACTCATTTCAGTTGTGTGATGCATTACCCGTTGGAGCGCACGATCAGTCTCTGGATGTTCTTGTGACAGATACAGAAACCATTACCTGGTGCAGCAAATTGCCAGGATTAACATAGCCCTTAAAGGGGGAGGTTTTTATGCAAACAGAAATAATCACGATTGTGTTGGTTCTGGTAGCTCTGGCAGCCGGGATTTTTTTAGGGATGCTGCTGCGCCGTAAACTCTCTGAATCGACGGTCAACAGCGCCAAAATTGTAAGCCAGAAAATTATCAGTGATGCCGACAAAGAAGCAGAAACAATTACCAAAGAAGCAATTATTCAGGCCAAAGATCTGGTTCTTCAGGCCAAGACCGATTGGGAAAAAGAGGCCCGTGAGTTACGCAAGGAAATTCACGCCAATGAGAACCGGTTGCAGCAGAAGGAAGAAAATCTTGATCGTAAGTTTGATCAGATGGAAAAGAAGAATGACGAACTGGGCACCAAAGAGAAGCAGTTGCGCCAGTTGGAGTTAGAGCTGCAGAGCAAAATGGATGAAACCGAAAAATTGCGGGCAGAACAGCAGGCGCGACTAGAAGCGATTTCCGGTTTGACTCAGGCCGAAGCCAAGCAGCAGTTGATTGATGGGATGTTGAGTGAGGCGCGGCATGATGCCGCCAAAAGCATCAAGCGCATCGAAGATGAGGCGCTGGAGACGGCTGACAAAAAGGCCAAAAAAATTATGGCCCTGGCGATTCAGCGTTATGCAGGCGATTTCGTAGCAGAAAAAACTGTCAGTGTGGTGCCGTTGCCGTCAGATGAGATGAAAGGACGGATTATCGGCCGCGAGGGACGCAACATTCGCGCGATAGAAGCCGCTACCGGTATCGATCTGATCATTGATGATACCCCCGAGGCGGTCGTCATTTCCGGCTTCAATCCGGTGCGACGTGAAGTCGCCCGCATTGCCCTTGAGCGGCTTATCGCCGATGGGCGGATTCATCCGGCGCGGATCGAGGAGTTGGTCGAGAAGGCGCGCGAAGAGGTGGATGAGGAGATCCGTCAGGCCGGTGAGCAGGCCACCTTCGATGTCGGTGTCCATGGCATTCATCCCGAAATTGTCAAGTTGCTGGGGATGCTTAAATATCGTACCTCTTACGGTCAGAATATTCTGGTTCATTCCATCGAGATGGCTTTTCTTTGCGGAATGATGGCTGCTGAATTGGGTCTGAATGTCAAGGAAGCCAAGCGTGCAGCGCTGTTGCATGATATCGGCAAGGCGGTCAGTCATGAGTTGGAAGGTTCCCATGCCGTTAATGGGGGGGAGCTGGCACGCAAATATGGGGAATCGCCGGCCATTGTCCATGCCATCATGGCCCACCATGAGGATGAAAAACCTGATTCGGTTATCGCTATCCTGGTACAGGCTGCCGATGCTCTTTCCGGTGCCCGTCCTGGTGCCCGTCGTGAGACCCTGGAAACCTATGTCAAGCGGTTACGCGATCTCGAGCAGATCGGCACCTCTTTCTCAGGCGTCACCGGTTGTTTTGCCATTCAGGCCGGGCGTGAAATCCGCGTGATGGTTTCCAGCGATGAGGTGTCTGACGATTATTCTCACGTTCTGGCCAAGGATATCGCGGCCAAGATCGAGCAGGAGATGACCTATCCGGGGCAGATTCGCGTCAATGTTATTCGTGAAACGCGGGCGGTAGAGTACGCTAAATAATCCCCTTTGTTGGTCGTTTTTACCTCTGTGGAGAGGTTTTTAAGGTAGTTAGATCTGCTGCGGGCAGGTTTTAAGTTGCTGAATCGAGGTTGTGGTATTGAAATTGTTGTTTGTTGGTGACATTGTCGGCCGCGCCGGAAGAAAGGCGCTGAATGACAACCTGAAAGGGTTGGTCAATTACCATCAAATCGATCTGGTGATTGCCAACGGCGAAAACGCCGCCGCCGGCTATGGGCTGACCGGGCCCATTCTCAAGGAACTTTTTGCCTGTGGTGTTGACGTTGTCACCTCCGGTAACCACATCTGGGACAAGAAGGAGATTATCCCGATTCTTGATCGGGAACATCGCCTGTTGCGCCCTGCCAATTATCCCCCGGGACTGCCCGGCCGAGGGATAGGCGTTTATGAAACCGCCGGCGGTATCAGGATTGGTGTTTGCAATCTGGAAGGTCGGGTTTTTATGAAAAGCCTCGATTGCCCATTTCGCGCCGCCGATCTGCTCATTGATGAGTTGCGTCAAGCGACCTCGATTATTCTGGTAGATTTTCATGCGGAGGCAACCAGCGAAAAGCAGGCCCTCGGTTATTACCTCGACGGCAGGGTCAGCGCCGTCATCGGTACCCATACCCACGTTCAGACCGCAGATGAGGTTATCCTCGCCGGCGGTACCGGCTATTTAACCGATGTCGGTATGTCGGGTAGCCAGGACGCTGTTATTGGTAACGAAAAGGATGCAGCGCTGGAGCGGTTCTTGTCACAGATGCCGATACGTCTCGAGGTTGCTAAAAATGATCCACAGCTGTCAGCCGTTGTGCTGACCATTGATGAAGATAGCGGGCGTTGTACCCGGATTGAGCGTATCCAGGTGCGACTCTGATCGTCCCGGTTAACTATTGTCGCCGGCATTGACCCGGATGGTAAGATTCTACACAGGTAAAACAGGCTAGACATGACTAAAAACTTTGTTGAAGAACTACAATGGCGCGGCATGATCCACGACATTACGCCCGGGACCGAAGAACAGCTTCAGAAGGAGATGACCACGGCCTATGTCGGCATTGATCCGACAGCTGATTCGCTCCACATCGGTCACCTGGTCAGCGTCATGATGCTCAAACATTTTCAGCGCGCCGGCCACAAACCGATTGTTCTGGTTGGTGGAGCAACCGGTATGATCGGTGATCCGTCGATGAAGTCAGCTGAACGTAATCTGCTTGATGAGCAGACCCTTGAGCACAATGTTGATTGCCTTAAAAGTCAACTGTCGAAATTTCTGGATTTTGCGTCGAACAACGCCAATGCCGCCGAAATGGTCAATAATTATGACTGGATGAGGAATTTCGGGTTCCTTGAGTTTATCCGTGATATCGGCAAGCATATTACTGTCAATTATATGATGGCCAAGGACAGCGTCAAAAAGCGCTTGAGCGAGGATGCCAAAACCGGACTTTCTTTTACTGAATTCACCTACCAGCTGGTACAGGCCACGGATTTTTTGCATCTGTACCGTGAAAAGAATTGTCGCTTGCAGATGGGTGGCTCAGATCAGTGGGGGAACATTACTACAGGAACAGAGCTTATCCGCCGTAAGGAGGCTGGTGAGGCTTTTGCCCTGACCTGCCCCTTAATCACCAAGGCCGACGGCGGCAAGTTCGGTAAAACTGAAAGCGGTAATGTCTGGCTTGATGCAAAATTGACTACGCCCTACAAGTTTTTTCAGTTCTGGCTGAATGTTTCGGATGCGGATGCTGAAAGATACATCAAGATATTTACTATGCTCGGCCAGGATGAAATTGCTGTCCTGGTGAATGAACAGGCTGCTAGCCCACACCTGCGCCCGTTGCAGAAGCGTCTGGCACAGGAAGTGACTTGTATGGTTCACGGGGTTGAGGAATATGACAGGGCGCTGGAGGCCTCTCAGGTCCTCTTTGGTAACGCCACGACTCAAAGCCTGGCAAGGCTGGATAAGGAGACATTCCTGTCAGTGTTTGAGGGGGTGCCAACCTTTCCGGTCGAGCGCGCTCTGCTTGACGCCGGGGTTTCGATTGTCGAGCTGCTGGCAACCCACACCGCTGCATTTCCCTCCAAGGGCGATCTGCGTAGAACCATCCAGGGCAACGGACTCAGTCTGAACAAGAGCAAGGTAGAGGATCAGGGCTATCTGGTAACGGCAGCTGATCTGGTTGGAGATTCATACGTCCTTGTTCAAAAGGGCAAGAAAAATTATATAATCATCGAAGCCGTTTAACTCAGCGATTAGTCCACTCCTAAAAAAGACGCAAGATCGGCATCTTGGCGCCGTTAAAATTTTTTTCAAAAAAAGAGTTGACGCTTAAGAGGGCTTTGGTTATAACTGCGCTCCGTTGCCCAGCAAAACCGGTCAACGCAGACAACAAAATAAGCATTTTTATTGAAATAAAATATTGACAAGTCAGGGTGTTTTGGTTAGAGTCCTTGCTTGTCGCTTCGTTTCGGCGGGGCAAAACCGGGTCTTTGAAAACTAAATAGCAGATGTTTGACAGAGCTTGTAAGGGTTCAAGTTAATTGAACAAAACAAAGGATACAAAGCTTCAAGAAATATAATTGGAGAGTTTGATCCTGGCTCAGAACGAACGCTGGCGGCGTGCCTAACACATGCAAGTCGAACGCGAAAGGGACTTCGGTCCTGAGTAAAGTGGCGCACGGGTGAGTAACACGTGGATAACCTACCCCCAGGTCAGGGATAACACTTCGAAAGAGGTGCTAATACCGGATAAGCTCACGCTATCTTCGGATAAGGTGAGAAAAGATTTATTGCCTGGGGATGGGTCCGCGGTCCATTAGCTAGTTGGTGGGGTAATGGCCTACCAAGGCTTCGATGGATAGCTGGTCTGAGAGGATGATTATCGGTGCATTAGCCTGGTTGACGGCTGAAATGGCCGAGCTGCCTTCCGCCACCAACGAACCAAACTGCGAAACCATCTCGCGGAGCTGCTCCTGCATTTCGCTGAACATAGAGCGTGCATCCTGCATTTCCTTTCTGAAAACGTCGGCTTCGTCCGAGAGTTCCTCGATTTCCTCACTGACCTTACTGACTTCGCCCGACAGTTCTTTCATTTCGGAGATGAATGCCTGCCCGGTATCCTTGAT
>JAWOFG010000063.1:0-17631 GCA_046482365.1 Pelovirga sp.
GATACCACGCTCGCGCTCTTCAGGGGCGTTGTCGATCTGGTCAAAGGCCTTGACTTCGCCCTTGCCCATCTTCTCGGCCAGCACTCTGGTAATCGCAGCGGTCAGGGTGGTCTTGCCATGGTCGACGTGACCGATCGTTCCTACGTTAACGTGCGGCTTTAACCGCTCAAATTTTGCCTTCGCCATTGTAACTCCTCCTTAGTTTTCTTAACATCTGGTTATAATAGAAAATATCCAGCTTACCGCAACCACGATGAAGCCAATACCACTGAAAAACATTTACATGCATTTCAACAGAAAAAGTGGAGCCCACAACCAGATTTGAACTGGTGACCTCATCCTTACCAAGGATGCGCTCTACCGACTGAGCTATGTGGGCTCAGGAGCTTACCCTTTTTCTGCAGGAACATAAAATGGAGCGGGAAACGGGACTCGAACCCGCGACCCTCAGCTTGGAAGGCTGACGCTCTAGCCAACTGAGCTATTCCCGCCCAAAATTTACAGCCGATAAGCTAAAATCAGGACGCCAGATCCGCCACTGCCCCAGTACTTATGGCTTATCAGCCTCCT
The DNA here is from genome assembly GCA_046482365.1 of Pelovirga sp. GTDB lineage: Bacteria > Desulfobacterota > Desulfuromonadia > Desulfuromonadales > Geopsychrobacteraceae > Pelovirga. Next base: position 571 of record JAWOFG010000063.1, read on the forward strand.
GGCGCACAGTTGTCGAACCCTTGTCCGGCAAGTTTTTTATGGTGGAGGGGGGAGGATTCGAACCTCCGAAGTCGCTGACGTCAGATTTACAGTCTGATCCCTTTGGCCGCTCGGGAACCCCTCCAGGGGAACCTGCATCTATTTGTATTGTCGGGCTTGCCCGTTATTTCCCTAAGTGGAGCTGGCGAGAGGAATTGAACCCCCAACCTACTGATTACAAGTCAGTTGCTCTACCAATTGAGCTACGCCAGCACAAGAAGGGACTTATATATCAGATAAAACCGGAATGCAAGAAAAAAACCACTCAAGAACCCGGCAGATGTTCTGCACTGACAGCGCCGTCTTATAGTGCATCAGCAGGACGAATGTCAACCATAAAGCAACCAATAAAGAACCCCCCCTGCGGGAGTGGCCTCACCCAAAAAAAAGGACCGGTCCATCACTTGTTGGTTTTGGTGCTGACCATGCCTCAGGACTTTATGGCGTTCCAGCCATTTTCAACCAGGATGTCCCGAATAAGGGTTAACGGCTCCATCAGGACTCCGTCCATCCGCAGCTCGGCCGCGCGTAAAGTGACGCCGGTATAGGAAAGACCGGCGATCATGAAATCCTGGCCGGAGCGAATCACGCCTTCTTCAATGCCACGGCGCAAATGTTGTTGCAAAAAACGAAAAGGGTCGGTATCACAGATTGGCGACAAACCGGCAACAGCGCCACCATGCTGCATAAAAAGCATGTATTTCATGAGGATCGGATTGTCCTCAACCAACTCACAGACCAGATAGGTAAAAACCTTGAGCACCTCCTGGACAGACTCCGTACCGTTCAGGCGCGACTTTAAAAGATCGTTAAATTCTTCCACCGAGTAAGCATGAATCTTTTTTGCCAGGTTTTCCTTGTCATTAAAATGACTGTAAATCGCTCCGGTACTGACCCCGGATGCGGTCACGATATCAGGGATTGACACGCCACAGTAACCATTTTCAACAAACAGCTTACGGCTGGCGAGAATGACTTTATTGATTTTTTCCTGAGGATTGATCGTCCGCTTTTTTCTTCCGGTCTTTGTCCCAGTCATCATTCACTCTCCTTGCAAGCGCTTGCGTTGACTAACCTGGTGCTGGTTCCGTTCCGAGATTCTTGCGTCTTTGCCGAACAACTTCAAACAGAGCAATTCCAGCTGCCACCGATGCGTTCAGGGAATCCAAAGCGCCCCCCATCGGGATCGCCAGCAGGACATCACAATGCTTGCGAATATTAGCCCGCAAGCCCCCTCCTTCGCTACCAACAACCAGGGCAACCGGGCCATCCAGACAAACGGTGAACAGATCCTTGGCCGGAGCCTCACCCGCCAAGCCATAGCACCATACCCCCGCTCGCTTCAGCTCTTCCAGGGTGCGGGCCAGATTGGTAACCTGACATAGGGGGATATGAGCAAGACCACCGGCCGCTGTTTTTTCGACGATCGGGGTAACCGGACAGGCACGATCCTTGGCAACAATGACGCCATGACAGCCCGCCCCTTCGGCGCTACGCACCAGGGCACCAAAATTGTAAGGATCGGTAATGCCGTCGAGGACCAGGAAAAAAGCTTCATCTGCTGATTGCTTCCAACGCGCAATCAACTCTTCCAGGGAGAGGTAGCGAAACGGCTCAAGCTTAAGCACAACTCCCTGATGACGATCATGACCGATCAGGCGTGAGAGATCCTGTCGATCCAGCTGCCGCACACCAATCTGCTGAGCGACTGCCTGCTGACGCAACTTTTCCAGACGCTGCTGACGATTGTTATCGACCAGCAACAACTCCAGGGGTTTTCGGCCGGTTCCGCCAAGAGCCTCAGCTACAGGGTTAATGCCATACAGGTAATCAGCCATCAACCCTCCAGCGCAGCGCTGATTTCTTCAAGAATCTGTCCTGCTGCAGCCAAGGGATCAGCTGCTGCAGAAATCGGTCGGCCAATCACCAGGGCGGTAGCCCCGGCAGCAATCGCCGCCGCCGGCGTCATAATACGCTTCTGATCATCGGCAGCAGCAAACGCCGGGCGTACCCCGGGGGTAACGATGGCAAAATCCGCACCGCAGGCGGCGTGAATCAGGGCAGCCTCCCGCGGCGAAGCCACGACCCCGTCAAAGCCGGACGCCTGCGCTAATTGCGCCAGACGCACCACCATTTCATCAACGGGTCGTTCAATACCGATTTCCGCCAAAGTTGCCTGATCTGAGGACGTCAGGATAGTCACCGCGAGCATCAGCGGACGTGGGCAGCCAGCTTCATGACAATGGGCCTCAACTTGTTCGACAGCGGCACGCATCATTTGTCCACCGCCCAATGCGTGGACATTGAACATTCGCACACCAAGCCGGGTCGCTTCGATCGCCGCCTTGGCGACAGTATTAGGAATATCGTGATATTTCAAATCAAGGAAAACATCCGCTCCCTGCTCAACAACCATCTTCACCACAGCCGGACCACAGCGGGTAAACAGCTGTTTGCCGATTTTAAAAACACCGACATTATCCTTGAGGGTTTCAACCCAAAAACGCGCCTGGTCAAAATCATCAACATCCAGGGCAAAAATCAAACTGTCCTTGGCTCTTTCGTTCATTCATCTCTCCCGGCCAGAGCACGAGCCTGCGCTGTGCACTCCTGAACATATGATATAAGGGGGCGGGCCTGCTCAGCACTCAACTGCTGCCTGACCGCCATGCTTTTCAGATAGGCAACTTCTGCCAGAGAATCCACCAGTAATTTCGTCTTGTCGCGCGACTCGAGCCCGTCCAGATTGTCCATCAGGACCCGCCCATCCAGGGTGCCGTCGGCACGAAACTCGGCGTCACGCAAAACAAAGGAGTAGGGTTGCGGCAGAACGCGTAACTCCTGAGCAATTTCTTCCATAAAAAGGGGATTGGCTTGTTTCAACGGAACCTGAAGTTTACGGAACAGACTATTATAAATAGTGAGGATCTGTCCGAGCACCCCATCGATTTCCGTACCTGGAGCCTCATGCATACGCAGCAAATCACGCTCCAGCAGACCATAGAGGATACGAATACCGTCAAACTCCCGCACCCCCGACTTTCTGAACAGATCACGCGCCTTGAATTGCCCGATCCCGGACAGATTGAGCATGCGCGTTTCGGTTTCGGTAAGATCCCCGACTTCCTTGCCGGTAGCACAGGGATAGTGGTCGAGGGAAACAACCTTGCGCATGAACAGGGCCTCCTCATCGAGACGCCGCAGTCCCTCCATAATCATATTCTGGGTGCTCATGGACAGCCGCAAGATATCTTCCTGCTCAACCGCCCTGGCTTCAAAATAAAAAGCGCCGCGCGCCGCGTTAAACAGATTATAGACAATATTTTCTATTTCACTGCGGGCGGCAGACCACAGATCCTTGGGGGAAACCGATGCCTGCTCAACCAGCAGTTTACCTAAAGTCGTGGTCTCAGTAATCTGCTCGCGCAGATGCTGAAGTTCCTGTTGTTCAATCTTGCCAAGGGAAAAGAGGACCGAACCGATATCTTCGGCCTCAAAGGTACTGGTTGCAAAAACCACCTCACCCTGTTGGAAGTAAAGGGACTTGCTGCCTCCGGCAAGCAGAATATGGAGAACTCCGCTCTTGCGGAACATATTAAAATAGGACAACAAATCAGGGATCGCTCCTTCTTCCAGCACCCCCGCCAACAACACCGGAGCCGACGCCCGTGGATCCACGAGCAGCAGATGACCGGCGGAAGCCGACAGCAACTCAAGCGGTTTTTCGGCAAGCAACTGACAAACATCCGATGGCAGACCCTGCAACATCCCCTTTTTATCGAGACGAAACTCTGTCATACCATCTGAATCCCTGCGCCCGTCAACGATCCTCTCATCCTAAGTGTCAGCACCTGCAGTAATAAGTTGGCGTAAAGCGGGTACAACTTCACCCAGGACCAGAGTGGTCTGTTCACCACTGGTCCTGATTTTCAACTCGACCGTCCCGTCCTGCAGTCCACGGGCACCTACCGTGATCCGCAACGGGATACCCACCAGGTCAGCATCCTTGAATTTAATACCAGGGCGCTCATCACGATCGTCGAGCAGCACCTCAACACCCTGCTCCAGTAGCTGCGCATAGATCTCTTCGCTGGCCTGACGCACCTGCTCATCCTTGGGATTGAGCATCACCACCAGCACCTGGAACGGGGCCAACGGCAACGGTAATTTGAGGCCATGTTCATCGTGGTTTTGTTCTATAGCTGCGGCCACAGTGCGGCCAACACCGATACCGTAACAGCCCATCACCAGCGACCGGTTTTGTCCCTGATCATCAAGCACCGTCGCTGCCATGGCTTCGGAGTATTTGGTGCCGAGTTTGAAGACGTGTCCAACCTCAATTCCCCGCCAGCTTTCAAAGCGTCCGCTCTTGCAACGCGGGCAGGGGTCACCCTGTTCAGCCCGGCGCAGATCGGCAAACTGGTTGATAACAACATCACGTGGATGACAAACCCCGGTATAATGACGATCAACAGCATTGCCACCAACGACATAATCACTCATGGCGCGAACTTCGTTATCAGCGAGCAAACGGACATCCAGACCGACAGGGCCGGCAAAACCGGTCGGTGCCCCGGTTACCCGACGGACGACTTCTTCCTCGGCCGGAAGGACCCAATCGACATCCAGCAGATTGGCGAGCTTGATGGTATTGAGTTCACGGTCACCGCGCAGCAGCACGGCCACGACCTCCTCAGATGATGTCTGTACGATTAACGTTTTCACCAGACCGGTCGGAGGCTGGCCAAGAAAATCAGCTACTTCCTTGATGGTTTTCTGGTTCGGCGTCTCCACCAGTTGCAGCGCCTGCGCCGGTGCCGCTGCCTCCTGCTCAGCCCACAGGACCTCGGCCTTCTCAACGTTGGCGGCATATTCACAGGCATTGCAGGAAACAATAGCGTCCTCCCCCGATTCTGCGAGCACCATAAATTCATGGGAAAAACTGCCGCCAATCGCACCACTGTCGGCCTCGACCGCGCGAAAACGCAGACCACAACGCTGAAAGATGGTGCGATAGGCCTGATACATTTTTTGGTAGGAGATGTCGGCGCCGGCATCGTCAAGGTCAAAAGAATAGGCATCCTTCATGATAAATTCGCGCCCGCGCATGAGGCCAAAGCGCGGCCGGATCTCATCACGAAATTTGGTTTGAATCTGGTACAGATTAAGAGGCAATTGGCGATAGGAGCGAACCGTGTGGCGAACGATATCGGTCACCACTTCTTCGTGGGTCGGTCCCATACAGAAGTCGGCATCCTTACGATCCTTAAAACGCAGCAGTTCCTTGCCGTATTTTTCCCAACGCCCTGACTCCTGCCACAACTCCGCCGGATTGGCCATCGGCATCAGACATTCGATCGCCCCGGCGCGATTCATTTCCTCACGAATGATCTGCTCCATTTTGCGGATAGAACGCAATCCCAGGGGCATATAGTTGTAGATTCCGGCAGCGACTTTACGGATCATGCCGGCCCGCAGCATCAGCTGATGGCTGATCACCTCGGCATCGGCAGGAACCTCCTTTAAGGTGGGCAAAAGATATTGGGAATAGCGCATGGTTTTTCCTGTAGATTGAGAAGTTGTTACCAAAACGGCCCGGCAAAAAGAAGAAACCCGCAAGCGTTTGAGGTTTTTTTTAGATAATTGAAAAAGCTAACCTGAAGAAGGCTGCAAAGGCAAGCACTTAACCGCTGACCGAGCCGATGTGATTATTTTTTTGGTGTTTGTCGCTCAGCTACCTCCTGCCAGGCGGCGGCGACCAGGACATCGGCAAGCTCAGCTTGAGGCACCTTGCATACCAGCTCACCCCGGCGGAAGAGAATCCCTTCTTCACTACCACCAGCGATGCCCAGATCAGCCTCCCGTGCTTCGCCCGGGCCGTTAACAGCGCACCCCATGACAGCAATCTTGAGCGGCAGGGGAAGATCCTGCAGCCGCACTTCTACTTCATTAGCAATCTCAATCAGGTCAATCCGGCAGCGCCCACAGGTGGGGCAACTGATAAACACCGGGCCGCGCTCACGCAGTTCAAGACTTTTTAAAATTTCCCAACCAACGCGAACTTCCGTCACAGGGTCACCGGTCAAAGAAACCCGCAGGGTATCGCCGATCCCTTCACTGAGCAGGACGCCGAGACCAATAGCACTCTTGATGGTGCCGCTGAATACCGTCCCGGCTTCGGTGATACCGACATGCAAAGGGTAGTCAACCTGCTGCGCCAGGAGGCGATAGGCCGCCACCGTACGGCCGATATCAGAGGCCTTGAGGCTGACCTTGATCTGTTCAAAAGACTCCTCTTCGAGCAGGCGGACGTGGCCCAGGGCACTTTCAACCATCGCTTCCGCACTGGCCTGACCGTGCTTGCGTAACAGTTCTTTTTCCAGCGAGCCGCCATTGACGCCAATACGGATCGGGATCTGCCGCTCCTGACAGGCTCGTACGACCTCGGACACCTTCCAGCGCTCACCAATATTGCCGGGGTTGATACGCAAACCGTCAATACCGGCGTCAATCGCCGCCAAAGCGAGGCGATAATCAAAATGGATATCAGCCACCAACGGAATCCGGCAGCCATCTCGAATCTGTTTCAACGCCCGGGCAGCGTCCAGATCGGGCACCGCACAGCGGACAATCTCACAACCGGCCCGCTCAAGAGCCTTGACCTGGTTTAAAGTCGCGATGACATCCCTGGTGTCGGTATTGCACATCGACTGCACGCTGATCGGTGCGTCACCACCAATCAACAGCCCGCCAAGCTTGATTTGACGCGTTTTACGAGCCACTAAAGACCTCCGATAATAACAGACAGAACTGCGCAGCGCAGTCTACCCCATCACTTATCATCAGACAACCGACAATGTTTGACAGCGAGCGCACACAAGAAGTAGTGTGCAGCCTGCATTCTTGCGTTTCTTCAATCAGCTAAAGGCAGCCAGACAGTCAAACATGATGAAAAAAAACACTGAAAAGAAAAAAACCAGACTCCCGGAACTTGAGACCCTTAAGTTGACAATGACCGGATTAGATAACGAAGGGGTCGGTACCGCCCGCGAAGATAACCGTACCGCCCTGGTGCAGGGGGCGTTCCCTTCTGAAACGGTGGTGGTAGCGGTGGAACACCGGGGGCGCACCCATATCTTTACCCGCCTGCTCAAAATCCTGCGCCGTTCCCCTGTGCGTACCGCCCAGCCCGGCTGTCCTCTCGAATTAAGTTGCCTGGGGTGTCCGCTGGTCAGTATGCAATACCAGGCGCAACTGGAGTTTAAACAACAGCGGGTCGAGCAGGCGCTGACCGCGCTGATTCCGGCTGAAAGCTTTTCAGCCCTGCCGGTGCTCCCTGCTGTCGATACTCTGGGTTACCGCACCAGCGCCAAGCTGGTATTTGCCCGCAAACGGGAAAAACTGCTCCTTGGCCTCTATCGGCGCGGGAGCCACGATGTGGTAGATATTTCCGAGTGCCCGGTTCACCATCCCCTGATCAACCGCATCGCCGCTATTGTCCGTGACGACGTCGCCCGCCAGCAGGTTTCAGTGTACAACCCGCGCCATCAACGTGGATTGTTGCGCTACCTGCTGATCCGGGTCAGCCCTGAAAATAATCGCGCCCTGGTGACCTTTGTCTGTCATGACCGTGATTACCAGGAGCTCCCCAAGCTCGCCAAAAAACTGGTCAAAAAAGTACCGGAAGTCATCGGCGTTCACCAGAACATCAACAGTTCCGGCGGCAACGTGATCCTCGGCAATGAATCGATCAAACTCCTCGGTCATCCTGACCTGATTGAACAGGTTGGTGACATCAGGCTTCACATTGCCCCCGAATCCTTTTTTCAGGTCAATACCCGACAAGCGACCAGGATGTATGCCCTGATCGCAGACTGGGCAGCGCTGCGCGGCCGGGAAACGGTCGTTGATCTGTTCTGTGGCATCGGCGGCATTGCCCTGAGTCTGGCCAAAGGAGCACGTAGCGTTATCGGCATCGAGGTTGTTCCGGAAGCGGTGCGTAACGCTAAAGCCAACGCAACCCTTAACCAGCTGAGCAATTGTCGATTTATTGCCGGCGATGCCATGGCGGAGCTTGAGCGTCTTGCCATCACCCCTGACCTGGTTACCCTCAATCCGCCGCGCAAGGGCTGTGGTGCTGAGCTGATCCGCCACATTCTCGCACTGCGCCCGACCCAGATTATTTATGTCTCCTGTGATCCCGACACCCTGGCACAGGATTTAAAACAGTTACTGGATGGCGGTTACCAGATCAAACGGTTGCAACCGGTCGATATGTTCCCCCAGACGGCCCACATTGAAACCCTTGTCCAGCTGGTTTCTGGGTAAACTGATCGTCAGAGGTATTTTAGTCGAATTCACTCTTTTTCTATAAAATCTGTGCTAAATTGTTATGACAATTAACCTGGGCACCGGTTATTTTTCTTTTTTCCTGAGGAAAAAACTACAAGCTGATCTTTCAGGAGTTTTTCATGTTGGAGCTTGACTATCGGGGACATGCCTGCCCCTATCCGGTTGTTGAAACGCGTAAACAGATTCTGGCCAATTCTGCCGACAAGCTAACAGTACTGGTTGACGACGATGTCTGCCGCGACAATGTCACCCGCCTGGCGGAAAAAATGGGCTATCAATCTACCGCAGTGGCCATCCATAACGGTTATCGGATGGAACTGACGCCGCCGTCAGAACCGGCCGAAGCCATCAGCCCGGCTCCACAAAAAGCCGTGACCGGAGCTACCGTCATTTACTGTGGCAGCGACCGCATGGGCTCCGGTGACGACGATTTTGGCCGGGTGCTGCTGAAAAACTTCCTGATGACCCAACTCGAAATCGATCCACTGCCGTCAGCTATCCTGTTTGTTAACAGCGCCGTCCATCTGGTTTGTAGCGGGTCAGAGCTTCTTGACACCCTGCAGGCGCTCAAAACCGCTGGTGTTGATATTGCCAGCTGTGGGCTGTGTCTCGATTTCTACAATCGCAAAGATCAGCTCAAAGTTGGTCGCATCACCAATATGCTTGACATCGTCGACATCCAGCATCAGGCCGGGCGGGTCCTTTCCCCCTGATCGACATTGACCGGTTCGGACTAATTGACGCAAAACTCAAACGGTATACAAAGGATTTATGCGGTTTTTTATAGCAAACAGTTGGTTAAAAACACTCTTATAACTTCATCATATTCAGGGAGCAACATGCTGAAACAACGTCGAAGTGGGATTCTGCTGCACCCCACCTCCCTTGCGGGACCGCAGTATACAGGTTCATTAGGGCAGGAAGCGCGTGATTTTATCGACTTTCTCGCGGCCAGTGGACAATCGGTATGGCAGGTTCTGCCCCTCAATCCAACCGGCTACGGCAATTGCCCCTATAGTTGTTTTTCTGCTTTTGCCGGCAACCCGCTGTTAATTAATCTGGCTGACCTTGCCCAAACAGAGGATCTTGACGTTGCTGACCTACCGCTTCCGGTAGTCAAGGCCCCCTATTGCGACTTTGCCGCTGCCTTTACCACCCAGATGCCCCTGCTGCGCAAAGCGTTTCAGACTTTTTTTGCTCAGCAGCATACCCTGCGTTATCAAGGTTTCAGCGACTTTTGTCATGCCCAAAATCTCTGGCTGGATGATTACAGCCTGTTCGAGGCGATCCGCTCCCGCCAAGACTACAGCAACTGGCAGGACTGGCCGGAACCACTGCGACGTCGCGATCAGGCCGCCCTTGAGCAATGTCGATCAGAGCTTGCCGAGGAGATCTTATGGCACAAGTATCTCCAGTTCGTCTTTTTTGAACAATGGTTTTCATTACGTCAATACGCACAACAACGCAGCATCCTGATCTTCGGTGATCTGCCGATTTTCGTCGCTGAAAATTCTGCCGATGTCTGGGCTCATCCCCAATTGTTTCATCTTGATGAACAGCAACATCCGACCTTAGTCGCCGGTGTGCCCCCCGATTATTTCAGTGCCACCGGGCAGCGCTGGGGCAACCCCCTGTACTGCTGGGATCAGCTGAAGAAACAGAACTACCGCTGGTGGCTCCAGCGATTCGACTGGAATTTCAGCCTGTTTGATCTGTTACGGGTCGATCATTTTCGCGGATTTGTTGCCTCCTGGGCCATTCCGGCCAATGACCCGACCGCAGTTAACGGTCAATGGATGGACACCCCCGGACGAGAATTGTTCGACCTGCTGCTCGAGCGCTACTCCAACTTGCCGATCATCGCTGAGGACCTTGGCGTTATCACGACCGAGGTTGAACAACTGCGGGATGATTTTTCCTTTCCCGGCATGAAGATTCTGCAATTCGCCTTCGATTCTGACGCCAAGAATCCCTATCTTCCTCATAATCATCGCCGTAATTCGGTGGTCTATACCGGCACCCACGACAACAACACCACTTTAGGTTGGTGGAACCAACTCGACAACGAGGTCAAAAACCGGGCCAAGGAATATCTGGGAACGCGTGCTGCAGATATGCCCTGGCTACTGGTTGAAACCGCCATGGCCAGCGTCGCCAGGCTTAGCGTCATCCCTTTGCAGGACATTCTCTGCCTCGATGAAGGGTCACGGATGAACACCCCCGGCACCTCCACCGGCAACTGGTCTTGGCGCTTCAGTGAAAGCGCGCTGGATGAGCCACTGCGGCGGCGGCTAAGGTCGACAACACATCTCTACGGTCGCGATCTGTGCATCAGCACATAAATTCCCTAAAGAACACTCAACTATTGTTGCTGATTTAATGCCTGTGCTATGGTACTCGCGTTTCATCAATACTACTTTTTAACATTGTAAACACTTAAATTCTGGAGGCTACCTTGAAAAATCGGATTCTCTTTTTCTTATTGATTCCAACCATGGCACTGCTGGTTGGATGCCAACAAAGTTCCAACGATCAAAGCGCCGCTACCGCGCCACAAACAGCAACGCCGCCATCGACATCAACTCCAGCGGCAACAACCAACAATATCACTGGTGATGTGGTTGAGACCATGAACGCCCTTGGTTACACCTATGTCCTGGTCGACACCGACAGTGAACAAGTCTGGGCAGCGACTCCACAATTTACCGTCAGCGTTGGCGATACGGTGGTTGTGCCCGATGGTATGGCGATGCACAACTACCACAGCCAAACCCTCGATCGCACCTTTGATGTGGTCTATTTTGTTGAATCGATCCTTAATGCCAGTTCGGCAACGGCATCTACCGATACTCCCGAAGCAGCTCAAATGCCGGACGGACACCCTCCCATTTCCGGCATGGGTGGAACGGATCCCTCGCCGATTACCGTCACCGGTATCGAAAAGATGGAAGACGGACACAACATTGCAGAGATTTATGCTGATCGCGACAACCTGTCCGGTCAAGAGATCCAGCTGCGTGGCAAGGTAGTAAAATTCAGCCCGCAAATCATGGGCACCAACTGGATCCACCTGCAGGACGGTTCGGGCAATCCGGAAGCAGGCACCCATGACCTGACCCTGACCAGCAACACCCAGCTCAAAGTTGGCGATGTGGTCATTGCCAGTGGCAAGCTCACGGTTGATAAAGATTTCGGTCACGGCTACGCTTACGACCTGATCGTCGAAAACGCTGTCGTCAGCGTCGAATAACTGATAAAGGCATCACAACGCTTTTAATCCAACCCTCCACCGTCTTTTTGGTGGAGGGTTTTTTTGTGGTTGTGGCGACAGAGTCCTCCTACAAGAGAGGTCTTTTTCTTGCAAACTAATTGTGCTGATTTTTCAATGCTTCAACCAGCTGTTGCGCTCGGACGGCAGAAAAACCGGGAACCTGTCGAAGCTCTTCCACTCCCGCCGTGCGCAGGCGCTTAAGACTGCCAAAATGCTTCAGCAGGGCCTTGCGTCGCACCGGGCCGATCCCGGGAATCTGATCGAGGCTGGAACGCAACCCCTGTTTGCTGCGCAGGGCACGGTGGAAGCTGATAGCAAAGCGATGGGCCTCATCACGCAACCGTTCGAGCAAAAAGGCGGCGGCGGAGCCATGGCGAAAGGTCACGGGATTTTTTCGCCCGGGGAGAAAGAACCGCTCTTCCGAACGTTCTACCACCTTGCCTTTAACATTTGAAAGTACCCGGCTTTTGGCAATCCCGACAACACCGATCTGCCCTGACAACCCCATCCCGGCGATCACGTCAACCAGCACACCAAGCTGCCCTTTACCGCCATCGATCAAAATCATGTCCGGCAGACAATCCTCGGCAAGCCCACGCTCAAGCCGGCGCTGCAACACTTCTCTCAATGAGGCATAGTCATCAGCGCCGACCACCGTTTTGATATGGTAGCGTCGGTACTCTTGTTTCGCCGCTTCACCATCGACAAATACCACCATACTGCCGACCGCCAACTGCCCTTGCACATTGGAGATATCGAAGCATTCAATCCGGTGGGGAAAGTGCGGCAGCCTTAAGCGCTCCTGCAGTTCAAGCAGCAGGTTGTTGCGCGCTTGTTTACGCTGTCCACGCTGGCGATAGGACTCCTTCGCGTTGCGCTGAGCAAGTTCCCGCAGCCGCCGCTTTTCGCCACGTTCAGGGGTCAGTAAGCGAACCTTTTTTCCGCGTTTTTCGCTTAACCACTCAGCCAGCAGTGCGGCACCTTCCAGCGAGAAAGGAAGAATCAGCTGATCGGGGATAATGACCTCTCGGGCATAAAAATCGAGCAGAAATCCGTGCAGCAACTCGGGCAGATCAAGCACCCACTCAAGCAAAAAGCTCCGACGTCCGATCAGTTTGCCATTGCGCACAAACAGCAGGGTAACTTCAACCTCACCGCCCTCCTGATGCAGGCCAATCACGTCCTGATCACCGCCGCCATGCTCTGTTACTTTTTGTTTTTCCACACTTTGCTGTATCAGGCGAATCTGATCACGCACCAGCGCCGCCTGTTCGTAATCCATGGCCTCAGCTGCGATGTCCATCCGTTGGCGTAAGGATGCAATCACCTCAGATTCCCGCCCCTCCAGCAACTGAATGACCCCGTCCACCAGACGCCGGTAATCTGCTCGGCTGATTTTGCCGTGACAAGGAGCGCTGCACTGACCGATCTGGTAAAACAGACAGGGACGCTGTCGCGCTCGGCAACGCTCGATCGGGGCATGGCGCAAGGGGAAAATGCGGTAGATCTGTCTTAAGGTTTCGCGGATAGCTGCAGCAGATGAATAGGGACCGAAATAATGGGCACCGTCATTTTTCACCTGCCGCACCACCTGCATCATGGGGAAATCCTCGCGCAGATCAATACGCACTGAAACATAGGTTTTGTCGTCTCGCAGTTCAATATTGTAGCGTGGCCGATGTTGCTTGATCAGCGTGTTTTCCAGCAGCAGAGCTTCTTTTTCGGTGTCAGTGACGATCACCTCGATGCTCTGGACCTTCTTCATCAGCAAGGGAATCTGCTGACGCCCGTCCCCCTTTGCCGAAAAATAGGAGCGCAGCCGTGAACGCAGGCGCCGCGCTTTGCCGATATAGAGAATGGTCCCATCGCCGGCAAGCATCTGATATATGCCGGGAGCCTGGGGATAATTTTTCAGATCTGGGGTAAACATCGGCCTTCCCGATTTTGGCAGTTAAAAAGGTGTCAACATCAACACCACTTAAAAAACAACCGGCCTGCTATACAATTAATTATATCAAGTGTGTTATGATTTTGTCATGGACAAAAATAAGCTTCGCAACAACAATAACAGGAGCCAATCATGAACCTCAACGATTATTTCTCGACGACTCAGGGAATCGGCATTTTATCAAGCGCCGACACCCAGGGCAATGTCACCAGCGCCATTTATGCCCGGCCAACCGTACAGGCTGACGGTACCTTGATATTCTTGATGCGGGAACGACTGTCATATCACAATATCTGCGCTAACCCCCATGCAACCTACATGTTCATTGAATCCGGGGCGGGCTACCAGGGGGTTCGCTTATATCTGAAAAAAATGGAAGAAATTGATGACCCGCAACTGGCACAGCAGATGACCCGTAAAAGCCTGACGGCGGGACAAGATAAGGAAAAAGGTCCGAAGCATCTGGTTCGTTTCAGCGTTGAGAAATCGTTAGCCCTGATCGGAGCAGAAGAACGACGGTTTGCTCATCCTTAAAAATTTTATGGTGAAAATCTCTCAGGTCAATTGCCAAGCCCGCTATCCTGAAGGTATACTTTTAGCGTCAAGATAATTCAACCATCAAAGGAGGACATTATGTCTGAAACTGTATGCCACTGCATGAATGTCGATCGCGACACCATCGTTAATGCCATTAAGGAACAAAATCTCACCACCGTTGAAGAGGTTCAAGAGGCCACCAGCGCCGGCACCGGCTGTGGTAGTTGTGTTCCCGATATTGAAGCCCTGCTGGCCGAGAACAAGTAACAGCCTGTTCAGCCATATTTCATAAAAAGCCCCGGTCTGTTCGCACCACGCAAAGAGGCTGGGGCTTTTGTCTATTCCGGTCACTGCCGGTAAAACCTTCTGCAACCTGGATTCGAATTTTTCTGGAACTGGTACAGGCGGCTGATATATCATGTCGCTGCATCAGCATTTATCTTTTTTCTTTACTGCAGTTCCATCACGCTCCGGGATGACCCATGAATCCAAACCCTCTGTGGCAGAATATTTTCCGCAACCAAGCTGACAAGCAGACCCTGGCTTATTTTCTAAGCCAGGTACCGATATTCTCCAAACTCAGCCAGCGGGAACTTAAGTTCCTTGAAAAGATTGTTCATATCCGCAATTTCGAAGCGGATGAAATGGTTTTCTCAGCAGGGGATATCGGCTCGGGGATGTACATTATCCGCTCCGGCCAAGTCCAGATTTTCTCTATTGACAACAGCGGCAACGAGGTTGAACAGGCGATCCTTGAGCCGGGCGACTTCTTTGGTGAGGTCGCTCTGACCGGGTCCCGCCCGCGCACAGCAGGGGCACGGGCGACAATGGCCTCGTCGCTGGTGGGTCTGTTCCGCGCCGACATTCTCGAAGCGACCCTGCGCCATCCGGCACCGACCGCAAAAATCCTTTTTGGATTGAACCGCGTTCTCGCCGACCGCCTGCATCAGTGCAGCCAGCAACTCGAACTGCTGCAGTCCAGGGTCAGTGCGCCCCAGGAACCGAACCATGAGTGATTCTGCCGGCTTCAGACGCGCCCAGGTGGCCGTTATGTACCTGGTTCTGACCACGGCAATTGCTTCGGGAATAGCCATCTATTCCTCTGCTACCACCTTTACCACCCTGCTAAGAACAGCTACTGCCGGTTTGTTTCTGCCGATTCTGCTGGCTCTGATCGTCGCTTTTATGCTTGAACCAGTGGTAACCCTGATCGAAAATCGTGGCGTCCACCGAACCCTCGCCATTTTCATCATCTATCTGTTGTTTTCTGCAGCAGTGCTGCTACTGCTGTTGCTCATCGGTCCACCCAACTGGCGTGGCATGATGCAGGCGCTCAAAGCCGATGTGCCGCGCTATATCAGTTTTGCCATTGTCTACCTGACCGGCTTACTCGAACTGGCGCAACAGCATTTCCCTTTTATCGCCCACTACAACCTGGGCGATCATTTGCGCAATTTTTCCCAGGAACTGATCGGCGCCATTCTGGTACAGACCCCGCGCTCGGCCATGCGCATTGGCAGCCTGCTGGTTCTGGTTCCGCTGTTCTCCTTCTTTTTTCTGCGTGACAGTCGTCGGATCATGCGCGGACTGATTTCCCTCACACCCAATCGCTATTTTGAAATGGTACTGGATATCTATGCCCACGTCAGCTGGCAATTGTCCCATTTTATCCGCGGCAGAATCATTGAAGCCATTATTGTCGGGCTGGTGGTCTGGGCCGGGCTGTCACTCACCGATATCCGCTACGCTCCCATTCTTGCTGTGGTTGCCGGGATTACCAACCTGGTTCCCTATGTCGGTCCGATTTTTGGCATGCTGCCGGGAATCACCATCGCCCTGGTCGACCTGGGCGTTGGTCCCCAGTTCTGGTGGATTCTGTGTGTTTATATCCTCATCGCCCAGGTTATTGTCGACAATATGATTCTGATTCCAATCCTGATCTCCAAGGTCTCCAATCTGCACCCGCTGTGGGTCATTCTGGCGATCATTATGGGAGGCAAACTCTACGGTATCCTCGGGATGATTATCGGTGTCCCCATCGCCAGCGTCATTAACATCATCATTTTCGAAATCCGCCAGTATCGGCGCACATTTAATCCTTATAACCGCTACTTTTCCAGCCGCGGAAAAATGCTCTGACCATGATCGACCACTATCTGCTTGAAGCCGTCATCAATCTGTGCCGAACCGTGGGGGACTATCAACTCCAGCAGTTCCGCCGCTTGGGCCCAGGCAGCGGCAGCGAAAAAGACGCCCGCGAATTTGTTTCAGATGTCGATATCCATTCCGAAAACAAGCTCAAACAGGCATTAGTTAAGCTGTTGCCAGAGGCCGGCTTTTATGGCGAAGAAACCGGACAGGAGGGAAGCGCTGAACTGCGCTGGATTATCGACCCCATTGACGGCACCACCAACTTTCTCAGTGGCCTTGATCAGTTCTGCATCTCCGTCGCCCTTGAAATCGCAGGGCGCAGTGAGCTTGGTGTCATCTGGCGTCCAGCCTCCGCTGAAGGCTTCAGTGCTGTTCGCGGTCAGGGGTTGCAGCATCGCGGCAAGCCCTGTCGCCAAGCGAGTACGCTAACCCTTGGCCAGGCTCTTGTCGGTACCGGTTTTCCTTACCGTTCTGCCGATCTGGCGGACCCTTTTTTCGCCTGTGCCCGGGATGTCCTCTACCGCTGTCGCGGCATTCGCCGTTTTGGTTCAGCTGCCCTCGACCTGGCTTACGTCGCGTCCGGATTTCTTCAGGGGTTCTGGGAGAGCGACCTGAAGCCCTATGATGTAGCGGCAGCTTTATTGTTTCTCGATGAAAGTGGCTGTCTGGTCAGCAATGAGCAGGGACTCCCCTATTCCCCCTACCGTGACCGCATCCTGGTTTGCGGCTTTCCCGGCGTCCATGCGGAGCTGCAACCGCTGAT
>JAWOFG010000167.1:0-9309 GCA_046482365.1 Pelovirga sp.
TACCCCCGCCTTCTGCGCAATCGCAATCCCGATGGGAGCAAACAAGGCGGTCGTAGCGGTATTTGACATAAAGTTGGTAATGAGGGCCGTCACAAGAAACGTTGCGGCAAGAATACCGTAGGGAGAAGAAACAACATCGGTTATACCTTGCGCTATCATCTCCGCCGCACCGGTGATTTCCATGGCTTTGCTCATGGGTAACATGCCGGCAAACAGGAATACAGTGGTCCAACTAACGGAATTGAACGCTTCTTTCATCGTAATACACCCAGTTACAATCGCTGCAACCGCGCCCAGCATAGCCGCTGTCTGAAACGGAATCAGTCCCGTAGCCATGGCGAAAATAACAAAAACAAATATTACAACGGCTATCCACATTTTGCTCTTTCGAAGCTGCTCATCGGGGATATCCTTGTCCGAAGCTTCAGCCTGGGCATTGCTGTCCTCTCCTGTGGGCAGAAGTTTATGTCCGATCACCGCCATGTACGCAGTACCCAGGATGATCATGAACACACCTATCTTGGCATACTCGAAGAATCCGAAAGGTTCCAGTCCCTCCGCTTCGTCAAGTACGCCCGCCACGATACCGTTAGGCGGCGTGCCGATCAGTGTCATCGTACCACCAAGCGACGCGGCAAACGCCATGGGCATTAACAGGGTACTTGCCTTGACTTTCGTACCCACCGCCATCGCAATGACAATAGGAATGAAGACAGCGGTAGAACCGGTATTACTCAGGAACGCGGACATCACCCCGATGACAAGCATCACCAGCACAATCAGCTTAACCCGGCTCCTGCCCGCCGCTTTGACAGTCACGTTACCGATCTTTTTCGCCAGACCGGTGCGGAATACGGCTTCGCCCACCATAAACATCGCCATAAAGATAATAACCCATTTATTCCCCCAGTACGAAAAAGCGACCTCAGGCTCCAGAATACCGGCAAGACTCAGACCTATCGGGACCAACATCGCGGTTGCCGGAAGGGGGATCACTTCAGTGAAAAACAGGGTTGCAGCTACCCCCAGGATAATAAGGACTATGATGGCCTCGGACATACTGTTCACCTCCGTATAAATTGAAAGAACAACCGCGTAATTTAATGTCTCAACATGCGAAAAGCGAGAGGATCGACAAACGTAAAACGTGCCGACGTATCCGCAACGAGCGGATGATACTCCGTGTTTCCGCTCAGTCTGGGCACGCGTCGCAACAGAGCTTTTGTCATCCCAAAAAGCCGCCGGTGTGTGCGATAGTCGCCGCGCTGTGAACCGGCAGTCGCACCCCGGAATATTCCGACGTCGACCCGGCAGGTCGGTTTATATCTGATTCACCGGTGCGACCAAGGCCGGCACGCGTTCGTTGGCGTCCCGGTCGCATCCGTTAGTCAGGGGAGCTATAGTAAATTACTATCATTGATCTTTTTTTTATCTCAGCGGGCAATCACTTTGAAAGGAGTAAACCATGGACCAATCCATTGATGTGACAATTGTGGGCGGGGGGATGATCACGAACGACCTTCTCTTGCCCTCCATTTACCACCTGCAACGCACCGGCGTGATTAACAATATTGATATTTGCGCACTGAATACCGCGCCGTTACAGGCGCTTGCTGATAACACAGAGTTTGCGGAAGCTTTTCCGGGGCAATCATTTTCGGCACACCCGGAATTATCGTGCCCCCCCGACCAAGAGTACCCTGAGTTGTACAAAGAGATTTTAGCGGGCATGAAACCGCGACAGGCCGTTGTGGTCGCCATGCCTGATCCGCTGCACTATGGAGTTATTATGGAGGCGCTGCAGAACGACCAGCACGTGCTTTGCGTAAAACCGCTGGTGTTGCGTCATGACGAAGCGGAGGAAATTGAAGCACTCGCCCTGAAGAAAGGCCTTTTCATCGGCATCGAGTACCACAAGCGCTTTGACCGCAGGTGCCTTTTAACGCGCCGCCACTGCCGAAACGGTGACTACGGAGAGTTTGTCATGGGCGAAGCAAAACTCGTTGAACCGTATTTCTACCGGAATTCCAATTTCCAGAATTGGTTCACGGCTGACAAAACCGACCCCTTTGTATATGTTGGCTGTCACTATGTTGACCTCGTGCAATTCATCACCGGTTTAAAGCCGGTTGCGGTCTCGGTTAAAGGGGTGAAGGGCCGTTTCCCGAACGGCAACGAGGGCTATATGTGGGCCAACGGGCGGGTGACCTATGAAAACGGAGCGGTGCTTTCGGTAATCGACGGACTGGGCTATCCCGATGAAGCAGCCGGAAGTAACGAACAGTGCCTGGTTATGTACTTCGAAGGAAACGGCAAAACCGGTATGGTCAAACACAATGATCAGTTCCGCGGTACTTCACACAGCTTCCTGGAAGGAATTGGTTGCGGCGGCTCTGTATTCAACTTCGTCAACCCCGATTTCTTTAAGCTTGTTCCCTGGGAAGGCGACGGCTACAAGCCCGTCGGATACGGATACGATTCAGTGGCCGCCACACTCAATATGATCCACACCATCGAACATGAGGTGGCTCAACTGCCGGATCAGTAGAGTGCCGAGTTTTCCAGCAGTACATAACGGTCGTTGGTCACCTTGCCCTTGGCCACCATGACCGCTACAACCGCAATGAGGGTGGCACCGATCAACACATGTAGCCCATGCAGACCTGCGGTAAAATAGTAGAGGTTGAAAAATGAGGTAACACCCGGCCCCATTTCCCGCAGGGTTTCCGACGCAGGGTAGATACCCAGACTGATCTCGTAAGACCATTCAAAATATTTGTTGATCAAAAACACAATGGCCAGGACGATGGTGGCCACGCACAGATTGATGCAGAGGCGGATCTGGTTGCGTTGGATGGCGGTAATGGCCAGGGCAATGGTCAAGCTGCTGGTTAGCAGTACCACGGTATTTGCGGCACCGAACCAGACATTGAGCTTGTTGCTGGCGGTTATGTATGCCTGCGGATAGGTGGTCAGGGCGATGGCATAGAGAATGAACAAGCCACTGAACAGAATCACTTCAGTATAGAGGAACAGCCACATACCGAAACGGTCGCCGGTGTCATCACGATGTTCAAAACTCATCGGCTCTGACTCCTTTGTAGTCGTAGGGGCCGCTGGTAACCACTGGATCGTCCTTGCCGAAATTCAGCATCGGTGGTGGTGAAGGAACCTGCCATTCAAGGGTCGCGCCGCCCCAGGGATTCATCCCGACCGGTTTGCCGTTAAGCATGCCTTTAATCAGATTGGCGAACATCATAATCAGACCGGCAGCCAGCACCCAGGAGCCAACGGTGGCGACCATGTTGAGGGTTTGAAATTCGGGGAGATAATCGTAGTAACGGCGCGGCATCCCCTGGATACCCACGGCCTGCATCGCCATGTACGTGACATTGAAGCCGACAAACAGCAGTCCCCAGGCGATAAAGGCGATCTTGTGGTTGAACATGCGGCCGGTAAACTTCGGCAGCCAGTAATGTAATGCCCCAAAAAAGGCAAAACCGGTACCACCGAACATGGTGTAGTGGAAGTGGCCGACGACAAAGGTGGTGTCGTGCAGGTGGATATCGGCGGCGGCCGCGCCTAGGGCCAGGCCACCGAGACCACCGATAGCAAACTGAAGGATAAAGGCCAGGGCATAGAGCATCGGTGGCCCGAGCTGGATGGAGCCTTTATACAAAGTGGAAACCCAGTTGAAGACTTTGATGGCGCTGGGGATAGCGACGATAAAGGTCAGCAGTGAAAACACCAGGATGGCAAAATCACTCATGCCGCTGGCATACATATGGTGGGCCCATACCAGCGAGCCGGCAAAGGCGATGGCCAGACTTGAAATCGCCATAGCCCAATAGCCGAATACCGGTTTGCGCGAAAAGGTTGAAATAATTTCAGAGACCACTCCCATGCCGGGCAGAATCATGATGTAAACCGCCGGGTGCGAGTAGATCCAGAACAGATGCTGAAACAGGATCGGGTCACCGCCACTGGCAACGTCAAACAGCCCGGCACCGAAGAAGCGTTCCAGCATCACCAGTACCAGAGTAATGCCGAGCATCGGTGT
Organism: Pelovirga sp.; assembly: GCA_046482365.1. Taxonomy (GTDB): domain Bacteria; phylum Desulfobacterota; class Desulfuromonadia; order Desulfuromonadales; family Geopsychrobacteraceae; genus Pelovirga. The sequence continues at coordinate 4,061 of JAWOFG010000167.1, forward strand.
CGCCAGTACCTGAATCCAGGCCGTGGCGTACAGAGTCCAGACAAACAACGGCAATCGTCCCCAGGTCATCCCCTCAGCGCGCAGGCGATGGATGGTGGTGACAAAGTTGATACCAGTGAGAATCGAGGAAAAGCCGAGCATGAAGGCAGCAAAAGCAGCGAGGCTGACGTTGGTCGAGGTCTGGGTGCTGAAGGGCACGTAAAACGTCCAGCCGGTGTCTGGTGCGCCGGTGCCGGTGAAAATAGCGAGAATCGCCAGAATGGCACCGCTGACGTAAAAGTACCAGGACAGCAGGTTGATTTTGGGGAAGAACACATCCCGCGCGCCGATCTGAATCGGCAGCAGCAGATTGCCGAAGGCTGCCGGAATACTGGGAATAATGAACAGGAAAATCATGATAATGCCGTGGACTGTGAAGGTGGCATTATAGGTCTGGGCTGACATGATGTGCTGCCCGGGCGCGAATAGTTGCAGGCGGATGGCCAGGCCGAGCATGGCAGCAACAATGAACATGGTGGTGATGCAACCAAGATACATCATGCCGATGCGTTTGTGGTCGGTAGAGAGCAGCCAGCCGAGCACGCCGGGACGGGGACTCTCACTGTAGAAGCCGGTGTTGGTCAAGGGGGTTTTTGTCATGATTTTTTCTTTCTACCGCTGAAGATCAGAAACAGAAAAAAACTGCCGAGGGTCAACAGGATCACGGTACCGCTGACGCGCATCAGGTTAAAGACATAACGGCGGTTTTCGGCATCATAGGTAAAGCAAAACTCCAGGGCTTTGCTGATCGGGGTGCTGATACGACCTTCGGCGGCTTCAAGAATAGCCATGGTCAAGGTGATCGGCGGGATCGATTGACCGATCAGATAGCGGACAATGGTGCCGTCAGCGGCAACGATAAAGGCGGCGGTGGGGTGAACAAACTCATCCTCCTCCTTGTAAAAATAATAGCCGGCCGAATCGGTCAGTTTAAGAATGTTTTCCTGTTCCCCGGTTAAAAAATGCCAAGCCTCCGGCGGGAAGTCGGTACGGGTGGCAGTGAGAAAGGTGCGCTGACTGTGGGCGGCCATTGCGACAGTTTCTTCCGGGTCAAAACTCAAGGTAATTACCTGATAATCCTTGCCGGGGGTCAGGCGCATTTTCGGCAGGGTTGTCGACAGACCACCGAGCAGGACATTGCAGACCGTGCGGCAATTGTAAAAGACCGGCACAAATAAGGTCGGGCGGTCAATCAGATCGCCAAGCTGTACTTGCTCACCATTCGAATCGGTAAAGGTGAGCTCTAAAGGAATCTTCTCCCCCAGTTGCATCTCCAGGGCAACCCGCTTGTCCTGGGCCGGTGTCGTGCCTTGAGATAATAGAGTGATCATTAGAAAAATAAGAAAAGTACGCAACATCTACTCCATGCAGGTGACAAAAGTTTTTGTCCGGTAGCCGCTGAGTTCGTGATTGCTGCGGACAATGTCGCAAGTCTACTCAACTGGTAAGGAATTGTAAATACAGTGAAGGGAAAAAGATCCCTGGTTGCACCGGCTGTTATAAGCCGTATCGGCCGATGTCTGTGCCGTAACCAGAAGCAGACTGTGTTAACATGGATAAAAAAGCCTGAATGCCCAAGGGGAGTGATGGCCTATTGTAGACGACATTCATGAGGGGAATCTGTGTGGAGCCGGTATTGTGATAAAAAGATCCTGGTCTGACTGGTTAGCCAGACATCATCGTTTGCTGCTGGTGGTCAGTTTGATTCTGCTGGTGACGGTACTGCACTATCTTACCTCGACCCTGCACACACCATTTCATGATATTTATCGACGCCTCTATTATTTACCCATTGTCCTTGGCGGGGTCTGGTTCGGGTTGCGTGGTGGCTTGCTGGCAGCGGTTTCAGTTTCATTGTTGTATCTACCACATGTGTTGTTGCAGTTGGTTCCCTTCCATGGAAACTTGCTGGAGCAGGTGCTCGAAATGGTGCTTTATCACGTTGTCGGCGGCGTGACCGGCTTGCTCTCCCAGCGCGAGCGCCATCAGCAGAAACTGTATCAACAGGCAGCCGAACGCCTTGAGCGCAGTTATGCTCAGCTGCGACAACAAGCCGACCAACTGCTTGACGCTGAAATGGAGCTGCGCCGCACAGAACGGTTTTCTGCTTTGGGAGAAATGAGTGCCGGTCTGGCCCATGAAATCCGCAATCCATTGGGGTCGATCCGCATGGCGGCCGAGGTGGTGACAGAAGGACTCAGTGAGGATGATCAACGTTTTGAATTCGGACGCATCCTGCAGAAAGAAAGCCAGCGCCTGAATAACGTTCTGGAAGATTTTCTTGGTGTCATCCGTGGACCGGAGGAAGAAACCGAAGAGGTAAGTCTCGCGCAGCTGCTTGGAGAGCTGCGATTACAGTTGTCCGCCGATGCGGAAAAAGCTGGTGTCGACATTGCGGTTGACACCGATGACGCTCGGGTGCGCCTGGTTGTGGCGCCCTTGAAACAGGCGCTGCTCAATCTGGGGCAAAACGCCCTGCAGGCCATGCCCGGTGGCGGTCGGTTGACCTTAAAAGCGACACAGACCCAAGAGCAGATCGAGATCCAGGTGAAAGATACGGGTGAGGGGATTGAAGCGGGGGATCTGGAACGGATCTTTGCGCCCTTCTACACTACCCGTGATGAAGGAACCGGGTTAGGGCTGGCCATTACCCAGCGACTGATTCAGCGTCTTGGGGGGCAGTTGGGCGTCACTAGTCAACCCGGACATGGCACCAGTTTTAACGTCAGTATTCCGGTAGCTGTGGAGAAAAAACCGTATGAGTGAAAAAATTCTGGTCGTTGATGACGACGATTCCCTGCGGCGGATGATGGAATATACCCTGCAGCAGGCGGGGTACAAAGTGAGCGTTGCCGGCGACGGAGACGAGGCCCTGACGACGGTGCACAAGGAGCTCCCACGCTTGATCGTTACCGATCTGAAGATGGAGCGGATGGGCGGATTTGAACTGCTCACCCATTTGCGACGGGACTACCCGGATATTCTGGTGATCATGGTAACCGCCTTCGGCAGTGTCGAGAGTGCGGTGGAAGCCATGCAGCTTGGTGCCTACAATTATCTGGTCAAGCCCTTTTCCCGCGACGCTTTGCGGCTGGCTGTGCAGCGGGCCTTGGCCTATGGCGGCCTGCAGCAAGAGAATCAGGAGCTGCGCAAGAAGCTGGCTCAGGGCGACCGTTTTGAACTTATCACTGCAGCTCCCAATATGCAGCGGTTGATCGCGACCCTTGACCGGGTGGCGACCTCCGATGTACCGGTCCTGCTGACCGGTGAAAGCGGTGCCGGCAAGGAACTGCTGGCCCGGCGTGTTCATGACAAAAGTGCGCGGGCTGCGCAGCCCTTTGTTGCCTTGAATTGCGCGGCTATTCCCCAGGGGTTGATCGAAAGCGAGTTGTTTGGTCACCTTAAAGGGTCTTTTACCGGCGCTCTTCAGGAGCGTAAGGGGAAGTTTGAGCAGGCTGATGGCGGGACCTTGTTTCTCGATGAGATTGGAGAACTGCCGCTGGAGCAGCAACCGAAACTATTGCGCGCCTTGCAATTGGGAGAAATAGAGCCGGTCGGCGGACAGACCCGCTCCGTTGATGTGCGGGTGGTAGCGGCTACCAATCTGAAATTAGAAGATGAAATTCGACAAGGCTCCTTTCGCGAGGATCTTTATTACCGTCTGGCAGTTATTCCCCTGGAAGTCCCCCCTCTACGACAGCGACCGGCGGATATCCCTCTGTTGGCGCGCCATTTTCTGCGGCAGTATGCGGCAGAACGACAGCTTGGTATCAAGGATAATGTGCTGCATGCATTACAGCAGTATGCATGGCCAGGCAACGTCAGGGAACTGAAAAATCTGATGCAGCGCCTGGCGATTTTGTGTGACGGAAACTTTGTCGATATGGCTGATTTGCCGGCCAATCTGCTTGCTGATAGCGCATCGGCAAATCAACCTGATCTATCAGCATCTAACGGTGCAGTGGCGGTCAATTTGCCGTTTGTCCTTCCTGCCGTCGGCTATCCTCTGGAGGAGTTGGAGAAGTCGGCAATTCGACAGGCTTTGGAGTTGAGCGGCGGCAACCAGACGCGTGCCGCCGGACTGTTGGATATCCCGCGACATGTCCTGCTGTACCGGCTGGAAAAATTCGGTCTAAAATCCTCCTGAAAATTCAGATTGATTGAAGACTATTCCACATTTGGCTGTAGAATAGTCTTCAATCTACCCATCTCTCTTTCTGCCTGAATCCCCAACCATATGAAAAACAATAGAAAATATTTTGGCACACAAGTTGTAATAATCCTCCGATTGAGGCCGATATCACAATCCTGTTTGGTCGGAGGTACCTGTGAGAAAAATATTATGTGGATTGACAGCCATGGTGTGGATGCTGGCTGTCCATTCTGCTGCTATTGCTGCTGAGGAAAATCTCGAAGCGTTAGTGACGTGGGCCCTGGAGCAGAACCCTGCCGTTGCGGTGGTCGAATCACGCTGGCAGATGTTGCAACAGCGGGCCGCAGTTGCAGGAAGCTTTGATGATCCGATGCTGCTGCTCGGCGTACGCAGTGTTCCGGTGGGCGATCCCCTCGATTTTCGCAGTGAGCCGATGACGCAGAAGGTCATCGGCATTTCTCAGAAAATTCCTTATCCGGGCAAGCGCGGCACGCGAACAGCAGTGGCGCAAAGCGAATCAGAGGCGGCGCGCTGGCGGGTGGCGGAGCGTAAGCTTGAACTAGCTCAGATGGTGCGGGAAACCGGCTATCGTCTCTATGCGATTGACAAAAGCATTGAGCTGACGCAGCAAACGCTGCAATTGCTGGATGACCTCATCGTCCTTGCCGAAAGCCGCTACGGCATCGGTAAGGGATCGATCCAGACGGTCTTCAGCGCCCAGGTTCAGTACTCAAAGATGCAGGAGACACTGCTTAATCGGCAACAACAGCGCAAGACGTTGCAGGCTCTGCTCAATGAACTGCTGAACCGATCACAATCTACCGAGGTCACAACCTTTGCTGAACCGAAACCACAGCCAATCACCACCGCACCGGAGGTGCTGTTGCAGCGTGCACTGGCAGAGCGGCCATTGCTGCACAGTCTGAACGCAGAATACCAGGCGAGCTTGTCATCTCGTCGTCTGTCCGAACTCGATTATTATCTGAACGCGGCATGCGCGCCGAGATCGCGCGATGGCAGGAGACGACCTTCACCCCGTTCGACGGCCTCGTCCCGG
>JAWOFG010000177.1:0-4352 GCA_046482365.1 Pelovirga sp.
GGTGGAGGTAATAAAGACCTCGTCAGAATAGTGCAAATCCTGCAGACGGAATTCACCACTGATCAGGCGCAACCCCAGTTTTTCTTCACACAGGCGCATAATCGTCGAGCGCGTCACCCCCTCTAACAGGCCGGTTGAACCATCCGGGGTAAACACCCAGCCATCGCGCACCCAGAACAGGTTGGAGGCCGCCCCTTCGCACAGATGGCCGCGACTGTTGAGCATGATCACCTCGATAGCCCCGGCGAGCCTGGCCTCGAGTTTACCAAGGAGACTGTTGAGGTTACTGATGGACTTGATCTTTGGATTGATGGCCTCCGGCGCGTTACGCCGGGTTGTCGCGACCGACAGAGACACTCCCTGCTGATACAGGTGTTCATTGAGCCCCTTAAACTCGCGAGCAACGATCAGGCAGGTCAAGGGGCTCTCCATATTGCGCAAAAAACCAATCTCACCCGGTCCACGGGTGATGGTGATCCGAAAGTAACCATTGTTGATCTGGTTACGGCGCTGCAACTCCAGCAGTTGCTGCTCCAATTCCTGTTGCGAGAACAATACCGGATAGGAAAGGGCCCGGGCCGACTGGCTCAAGCGCTGATAGTGCTGTGGAAACTGATATAACTTACCGCCCACCGAGCGAAAGCTCTCAAAAATTCCGTCGCCATAGAGAAACCCTTGATCCAGTACCGAAATACAGGCCTGGTCTTCTTCGATAAACTGGCCATTCAAATAAACACGATTCATCCCCGTACCTCACTGATTTTTATTACGTTTTAGCCTTAATTCAACAATACTCGCCCCATCTGGTCAAATGTGTATTGCTTCAACGTTAAGCAAGGGCTAATATTTTGAAGTCCAGAGGACTTGACCTGTCGATAAAACAATCAACAGAAGATAAACCCAAAACACGATGATACAGCTGCACCCGACCTATCCACCCGCACAAGAAACAGATGACAGTCAACGGGATATTATCAAAAATTCGCACCTATATCCCCAACAACCGTCTCTCTTGTTTTTTCAGCGAAAAAAGCCCCCTTGATGAACTCGCCAGCCCGCTGGCTGACGTCTAGGATCGAGTGCCGGAGCTGCTGAATCAATCGAAACGACGGCAGGGTTTACGCTTTAATCTTTATACCTCGATCGCTATTCATAACGAAACACAGGCCATCAACGACAAGGCAGTCGATCTCTCTACCAGCGGTTGTGCCATTCTAACGGATACGGAAATTATACCTTGAGGATCACAGGTCCGGATCAAACTCCTGCTGAAAAGTGAATCTTCCTGCACCCTGGCATTTGAAATAGCCGCGACCGTTGTCAGGTTATTTGAGGGGGACTTTGCCGTCAATTTTCTTGAGTTTGACGGCGCACCCAAAGAGGAATTGATGAACTGCCTGATTTATGAATTGCAGGAGGATCAATGAGGCCAAGTCAAAATCAGCGTTAGTATTTCAGATTCATCATCCAGGACACTTGTCTTCAGCAGCAAATCAACTCGTTCATTTTAATCGCTTTCCCCCTTAATTGACGCTGTGCCTCCGGCAATACGTCCATACTGGGCCAAAGGCCGGTGCACAAAGCATCTGTGTAGCCGCCGACAAACCCTCTGGATCGCATCGCTTCCGCCGTACGCGCTGCCGGATAAGTGAGCCTTTGCCAGCGACACGCTACCACTTCTTGTTCAGGACACAGCAGCAGGTACCACCCATCTGTTGTACCATCGTTTGCAGGAAGCCCGATAGCTCCGGCATTGAGCCAGAACCCAGCGCCGATAGCTTGACCATCAGGTATGCCGCTGTGACCACCGATGACGATATCGGTACCTGCCAGATCAAGTTCTTCTTTTTTGATCTCTTTTGCTGTTGTGGGAAAAACAAATCGGTTGATCTGCTGAACGCCACCATGAATGACGCGAATACTTTTACCCTTCATGCTGAAAAAGATGGAACCTGGCAGGGTTCGCATCCAGCTCCGATCGAGCTCAGACATATGCTGGTCAGCAAAGCGGTACCAGTTATCAGACAGTAGCGAACATGTTGTTCCTTCATCGAATCCGCATCCACAGTCCGGCGTACCTCGGCCAAGGGAGTCTTCACAGTTGCCCTTAACAACGGCAATTCCCCAGTCGCGGATCAGGGCGACCGTCTCAACCGGTTCCGCACAATAAGCAACTACGTCGCCGGTACATATTGTTCTTTCCGGCGTAATACCCAGTTGTTCTGCCCGCTCGCGCAGAGCCATTGTCGCTGTCAGATTACTATATGGGCCACCAAAGACAAGGACCATTCCCTCCATTTCGCCCAGGTCAACGAAATCCGCAATATTCATGACATTTTCTCCTGAGGTTCAGAATTTCCCCTGCCGCCGATCCAGAAGCCAAGACATCCGAAGCCCATGACTGCAACGGTCAGATAGAGCAATTTGGTATATTTATGGGCATCACCTAGTAGACTGCTATAACCGCTCGACTCGCTGAAATAGAGGACCGAGGCTGTCAATGCCAGAACAAAACTGAGCAGATAACTCCAGACCGGGATATCCCGGCGCTTGCCCCAGAGCGAGAAGAAAATAACCGGAGCCAGATAAAGTGAGGCCGTTCCACTCACCGCCACGGCACTGAACAAATCATTGTTCCCCCAGAAAACCAGCAATAGCCCGACGAGCATAAATGCTGCCATCACTGCCCGGCCATTGCGCAGGGTCATCTTCATGATTCGCATGTCTACAGCCAGTAATTTGGCGGAGCTTGACAGGGTGCTGTCCAGTGTCGACATCGCCGAGATAACCAGTGCCGCACTAAAAAAGAGCATCGGAACCTTGCCGAGCAATTGCATCAGGGTCTCATTCATGGTAGCTCCCTGGATCGCATGGGCCCCAGCCAGGACACCCAGGGAACCAAAGGCGACAATACAAATAACACTGATCCAGGCAGCGTGTAAAAAGCTCTTGCGAGTTGTTTCACGATCAGCCAGAAAACCACGATCCATCATGACTGGATCATGCATCGGATAACTCCAGATCTGCAGCAGCGCCACCAGCATCAGGATCGGTCCAGGTTGATCGAAAACAAAAGGCTCCAACCAGAGATCCTGCAACTGCACGGTCTGGCTACCAGCTACCAGAGCTAACAGCATCAGCAATGTCCCGAGAAAAATGACCATCTGAAAAACATCCGTGCGAAGAGAAGCGCGCAATCCGCCAAGCATCGAATAGAGCAGAGTAATGCCCGAGAAGCAGAGAATCGTCAGGGTGTAAACCTGACTGCCGGCAACACCAAACAAAATACCGATCACCAGCAGGTTGGCAAAGACTTCACTGATCAGGCGAATACCGATGACAAAATTGTAACAACCGGTCCCCCAGGAGCCAAAACGAGAGCGCAGAAAATCCTGAACACTATGAAAGCCATGTTCGAAGCGCAGGCTGTCAATGATCTTGCCGCCGGTCAGGAATGAAAAGTAGTAAAAAGCATAAGCCAGCGTGCCCCAGATGCCGTAATAGAAACCGAGGATAGCCGCATTCATCAGCGAGCGGGCAAAGATCCAGGTGGTGACCTGGGAGAAGGTCAGACTCAACAAGCCGGGTTGACTGCCGTTGGTACCAAGGCCCTGGTAGAAGGCTCCTTCGCTCTCGGCGCGGGGCGAGAGGATAACCGAAGCCAGAGCGATGGTTGAGGCAAATATTAGAAGTAAATAGTCCAAAGAAGATCCTCCCATAAATCACGTTAAAACAATTGATAACCCATTTTATTCGTATATTAGGTTGATGTAGGACAAGACCCGCGAGAGAAGAGCCTTATCTAAGTTCGCTGAAATTCTCCGGTCTGTTCAGGGACCAGTCGGCGTTGATTACTGATTCTTGCCATCAAGCACCACCGTCTGCGGATAAAAGGCATACCAGGCGAACCAGAACACATCAAAGGCATTAACCGGCGTCAAACCCGCAAGGCGCTCGCCGACCGGCCCGGCCGGGCCAAAATCGAAATCCGCCAAAGTCAGATTGTCCGGTAACGCGCCATGGTTTCCCTGTAGCACCCAGGCACTATCCAACCCGTCATCGTAGAGGATCAGGAAGTCCCGGCGCTCGCCCTGGTAGCGCATGACCTGCACGTCTCTGAGGGACTGTTTATCGATGGCTATCGCCTCGGTCGTGGTACGAAATCCGATCATTTGCCTTTTTGAAGAGTAGCGCGAGCTTTCATTCATCAGCGGGAATATCACCCCGGACTGCTCCGCATAGTAACCCCTCTTCGGGGTGTAGCTGCCATAGGGATCGCGTCGATAGTTGCGGGCAAAACCGGTGCGGGCAGACAGCACCTCGGTCTGTGGGTGACGTGCCAGCCAGCGACC
>JAWOFG010000195.1:0-2955 GCA_046482365.1 Pelovirga sp.
GCATCTGGCTGGTACTGGCGCCGGGAGACATGAATCTGGGATCCGGCAGTCTGTGGGGGATGGCATCAGGGATCACCGCCGCTGCCGCGATTATTTACCTCAACATCAGCCGTCAGTACCATGATTCCCAGACCATTCTGCTCTACATGTTTGGCCTGGGAATGGTCTTTATCCTGCTATTATTTCACGACACCATTTTCCTGCCTGACAGCACCGAACTCCTCTTTCTGCTCAGCTGTTCCGTCGCGGGGGTCTTGGGGCAGTACCTGTTGACCTACGGTTTCGTCTTTGTTACCGCGGTGGAAGGTTCCATCCTCTCCTCCAGCCGCATCCTCATGGCCGCCCTGCTCGGTCCGCTGCTGGTGGCTGATCCGGTGCTCACAGCTACCGGCTGGATCGGCGCTTTTCTGATTTTCTCCGCCAATGCCTCCCTGGCACTACGCAAATAGGTGATGGCGGCGCAAAAACTCACCAACTGCGGCGTTGCTGCCATCATTTCACTGCTTCGACGTACATAAGTACGTCTCATTGTTCAACAATAGCGCGCCTTGCATTTGGCGCTTTTTGCTTAGCCATCCCACCTGATGCTTTTTTGCAAAAGGATCAATTAGTTGATATCCAGAATCTTATGAGTCGGTGCGGCTGGTAATCTCAATCAAATGATAACCGAATTGGGTTTTGACCGGGCCCAGGACCTTGCCGATATCGCCGGAAAAGACCACCTCGTCAAACTCCTTGACCATCTGTCCGGGATAAAATTCTCCCAGCGCGCCGCCCTGTTTGCCGGAGGGACATTTTGAATGCTGCTTCGCCACATCGGCAAAATCCTCACCGCCTTCGATCATTTTTTTCAAGGTATTACAGTCTGCTTCTGATGGCACCAGAATGTGCCGCGCGCTTGCTTTTGCCATAGTTTCTACCTCCTTTAGGTATTTAAGCATGGATATGACCCGATAGTTTTGATTTACTGCTCCTGCGGATCAGGTTCCGGTGATTCGAGATGAATCGTCTGGGTCGGGAAGGCGATTTCGGCGCCGTTATTCTCTATAATTTCCATAATTTTGAGCATCACGTCTTCTTTAATGCCATGAAATTCCACCCAGTTCGTGGTCTTGGTAAAGGTGTAGACCATAAAATCAATAGATGAGGCGGCAAAGCGATTCACATTGACTATCATCGTCAAATCAGTAGCGATAGCCGGATGGGCGCACAACATATCCCTGACCTGCTTGACGATAGTAGCGACTTTGTTGCCATCGGCATAACGCACCCCGATGTTTTCAGAAATCCGGCGATTGGTCATCCGCGACGGGTTTTCCACGGAGATCGTAGCGAAAGTCGCATTAGGAACATAAAGAGGCCGCTTGTCGAAGGTCCGGATACAGGTCAGACGCCAGCCGATGTTCTCAACCGTTCCTTCGATATCCTGGTCAGGCGAACGGATCCAGTCACCGACCCTGAAGGGCTGATCCATATAGATCATCAGACCACCGAAAAAATTGGCAAGCAGGTCTTTGGCAGCAAAACCGACAGCGATACCACCGATACCACCAAAGGCCAGAACACCGGAGATGCTGAAACCCAATGTCTGTAAAACCACCAGTGCCGCCGTAATTATTACTGATAAGCGCAGTAATTTGCCCAGAGCCGAAGCAGTTGTCGCATCAAGGGGCTTTTCCACCCTTGTTGGACTCTGAATTGTCAGCTCACCCTTATTGATCAAACCGGTCATAAACCAGGAAAATATAACAATAAAAGAAACTTCCCGGATCGGATCGATAAAATTGAAAATCGGCTCATTCGAAACCTGACGAACGACTTCAGCCGCCCATAACAGCCCATTAAGCCAGACAAAAAACCGTACCGGTTTGCGGGCTGAACTGATGAGCAAATCGTCCCAGAAGGTTTTAGTGGTCAGGGCCGTTTTTTCAAGACGGTCAAATATCTTTTTGACCCCATAACTGACAAAGGATGTCAGCAGAACAATGATAAAAGCCTGAATGATCCAAGCGTAGCCATCACTAATGTTGAGCACATTCAGAAGTTGAACAATGATCTTATTAACCGATTCTTCCATCGACTTCTCCAGATTTTTATAAACAGCCCGCTAATGACAAACAACATCCATGGTCAAATGCCGAAACAGATTGTAACAACCCATCAGGGCAACCAGCAACCCGGCCCCTTTCAGCATCCAGTTGCGCTTGCGACTGAACCACTGAGCGGCACTGCCGACCAGAAACAGGGACGGAATAGTGCCAATCCCAAAAGCGATCATAGTGACGGCACCGCGTAATGGGTCAGCACTGCCTGCGGCGGTAATCGCCATGGCGTACAACAGGCCACAGGGCAAAAAACCAAATAACATCCCCAAGGGTAAGGCCGACACCGCCGGCGGTAATCGGCGTAATCCTTTGACCGCACGGGTCAGGTACTGAATCGGCCCGGCAAACTCAAGGGCCATAATGTTGACCCGCTTGAACAGCCCGGCACTGCCAAGGCCAATCAGAATGACAAGAATATCACTGAAAATCAACAGTCCCAGGGTCACCTGCTGGTAGGATCCGCTCAGTGCCAGGGCCGAACCGAGCCAACCGACCAGCAAGCCGATAAAACCATAGGTGATGGTTCTGCCGACATTGTAGAGCAGATGAAAAAAGGGACCGCTATTGCGCCCATCAGTGGTCAATGACAGGGCGGTAACAATGCCGCCACACATGCCGATACAGTGAGCGGAACCAAACAGCCCGGTCATTAACGCCAAGGAATAAAGAGGATCCATATATTGTCATTTTCCTTGCTGCAACAACCACTATGCTGGTTAAATTCACCAGACTCTTGTTGTTACAGCCTTTTACTGATAAAAGGGTGAATTCAAACTATTGTGAAGGATGTATTTCTATGTTTTCTGCCGACGACAGGAGAGATTCGTGAAAAAAGCCATTCTACTGATTT
>JAWOFG010000134.1:0-29063 GCA_046482365.1 Pelovirga sp.
CGAAGACGAAAAGGCGCATGTCGCTTTCATCCAGCGGTCCCTGCGCAATGATTCACAGGCTTTTCATTTTCGTGTCGCTACGGACCTGCGTTCCTGTCGCCATGAACTGAACCAGTGCCCACCGGCTATTCTGCTGCTTGACCTGAATCTGCCGGACGGAAGTGCCCTGGAATTGCTCAAAGAGCTGGGCAGTGAAACCCCCTACCCAATTCTGGTCATGACCGCCGGCGGCAGTGAAGCGCTGGCGGTTGAGGCGCTGAAATCCGGTGCCCTCGATTATATAATCAAATCACCCGAAATTTACGCCGACATGGGGCGCATTATCAAACGCGCCCTGCGGGAACGCCAGGCCCGCAATGATCATCGCCGGGCCGTTAAGGCGCTGCGTGCCAGTGAAGAGAAATATCGTCACCTGTTTCAGGAATTTAACGGGCTGCTCAATGCTGTATCCGACAGCCTGATGCTGGTTGATCCCGACATGAACATTCTCTGGAGTAACCAGTCAGCTGCCGACATTGTGGGGATCGCACCGGAAGAGATGATTGGCCAACACTGTTTCTCATTGATGAAAAAGAAAAATCAGCAGTGCGACGCCTGCGCCGCTGCCCGGACCATCACCACCAGACACAGTCAGAACAGTATTGAAACCCTCGACAATGGCGAAATATGGGACAGTCGCGCCTTCCCGTTATTTGGTGATGAGGGTGAGATCTCCAAGATTATTATCATGAAGCGCAATGTCAGCGATCAGAAACGCCTGCAGGATGAAGCGGCCCGTGCTTCGCGCCTGGCGGTATTGGGGGAGCTGTCGGCCGGCATTGCTCACGAGATCAATAATCCCAATGCTCTGATTCTGTACAACAGTGGGATGCTTGGCGGCTTTCTGGGCGACCTTTTACCCTACCTGCAGGAGTCGATGACGCATGAGTCAGAACATCTGTTCGGTGGCCTTTCCTGCAGTGATCTGATCGAAGAGATGCCACAAATGATCTCCTCAATCCAGGACTCAGCCAAACGCATCAAACAGATTGTCAACGATCTGCGCGACTTTGCCCGGCGCGATCCACTGAATGAGGACTCATTTGTCGATCTGAACCAGATCGCCCAATCTTCGGCGCGTCTGGTCAGCAACGTTGCCGCCCGCTCCACTGATCACTTTATGGTTGATCTGGGCAAGGATCTGCCGGTCTTAAGCGGGGTTCAGGGGCGCCTTGAACAAGTGGTCATCAATCTGCTCATCAACGCCTGCCAATCTTTGACCGACCGCTCACAAAAAATCACCCTGGCAACCTCCTGCTGTGAGAAACGTGAACAACTTTTTCTTACGGTGACCGATGAGGGAAGAGGTATTCCCGCCGATATTCTCGAGCATATTGTCGAGCCCTTTGTCACCACCAAAAGACAGGAAGGGGGAACCGGTCTGGGCCTGTCGGTTTCTGCCCGGATCGTCAGGGAACATCGGGGCTCCTTGCGCTTTTCTTCCTCCCCGGGAAAGGGAACAACAGCAACCCTGATCCTCCCGGCAGAACAGGATGCGACCCATGACGAGTAAACAACTGTATCCCGAATTGCCCCTTTTGATGGTAGACGACGAGCCGGCCTGGCTGCACAGCATGGCCCTTTCCCTGAAAGTTTCGGCAGGAATCAACAATGTCATCCGCTGCAGCGACAGTCGCGAAGCAATGGGTCTACTACAACAGCAATCCTGCTGTCTGGCGCTGATCGACCTCAACATGCCCTACGTCAATGGAGAACAACTCCTGACCCGGATCAGGGAAAGTTATCCCGATATTGCAGTGATTATTATCAGCGGAATGAATCAGATTGAAACAGCCATCCGCTGTGTAAAAGCGGGCGCTGAGGATTTTTACATCAAAACCGATGAGCGTGAGCGCGTGGTCTCCGGTATTATGCGCACCCTGAAACAAATTGAACTACAGCGCCAGAACCGCGAACTTGCTGAGCGACTGCTGCGCCGGGAAGAGGTCGAACATCCGGCCTTTGCCCGGTTTCACACCTGCAGTGGTAAAATGCACGGCATCTTCTCCTATCTGCGCGCTATTGCCCGCGGCTATGAACCGGTACTGATTACCGGTGAAAGCGGCACCGGCAAGGAGTTGGTTGCTCGCGCTCTCCATCAACTGCGCTGCCCGGAGAAACCCTGGATCGCCGTCAACGTCGCCGGGCTGGATGATATGGTCTTCAGCGATACTCTTTTTGGTCATGTCAAGGGGGCCTTTACCAGCGCTGACCAGCCCCGCAAGGGGATGATTGAGGAGGCCGCTGACGGTATCCTGTTTCTTGATGAAATCGGTGACCTGGCACCGGCATCCCAGGTCAAACTGCTGCGGCTGTTGCAGGAAGGAGAATACTTCCCCCTTGGCAGCGACAAGCCCCGCCGGGTCCGGGCACGAGTGCTATTTGCGACCAATCAGAAACTCAAAGACAAGGTGGAGCAGGGAGCCTTTCGTAAAGATCTCTACTATCGCCTCTGTGCCCACCTGATCGACATCCCACCGCTGCGTGAACGCAAAGAAGATTTACCCGTGCTGATGAACGCTCTGGCAGCAGAAGCCGCAGAAAGTTTTTCCTGCGCCCCGCCGCAGATCCAGCAACCCCTGCTTGACCTTGTGGCTACCTACGAGTTCCCCGGCAATATCCGAGAATTACGCGCCATGGTGTTTGATGCCGTGGGACTGCACCAGGAAGGAGAACTGTCTACTGCGCGCTTTAAGCAGATCATAGCGCCGACGCAGGACCTGACCCCGGTCAGTTCTGACCCCGGCAGCACAGGGACGAAAGCGACAGCAACCATCAGCTTTGGACCCGACCTGCCGACCATCAAACAAGCCACCCGAGCCCTTGTCGATGAAGCACTGCAGCGCACAGCCGGAAACCAGTCAAAGGCAGCAAAAGCCCTCGGCATCACCCCCCAGGCGCTTAACAAGCGACTGAAAAGCAACTGAATTTGTAACTATTGCGCTATAGCCTTGTGCAGGGTCAGAGGGGATCCGGTACTGAACAGATACATCATTTCTTTCGCTGAACTGTGATGGGAACGGGGAGCAACAAAGCAAGAACAGGCACAAATTGAGTTAAGATCTACTCTCTTTGGGGAGTGGCCCATTAGCATATTAGATTCCCGTCCCCCTTAACCACTGATGATACCTGCCGGACCCGGGACGCTCAGACAGCGACACTGACAACAAGGCCGCCACAGACAGCCGCACAACCCCACTGCAACCCGAAATACCGCGAACAGATCCGACACTTAAACTATTAGGCATATTTTTTGCTGAACACTGAGAGGTTGTTTTCGCACCAACTTTGTTTCTCAGACGGCAGTACCAACGACGCTAACCTGCCGCTACTGTCATCATTTCATACAAGGAGGTACATACAATGATGGTACAACTCGACGAAAAAATTGAGCCTATTTATCAGGAAGTTCTGTCCCGCAACCCCGGTGAAGTTGAATTCCACCAGGCCGTCCGTGAGGTGCTCGAATCCCTCGGACCGGTATTGGTTAAAAACCCCGCCTTTGCCCATCACAAGATTATCGAGCGGATCTGCGAACCGGAGCGCCAGATTATCTTCCGGGTGCCCTGGATGGATACCCACGGCCGCGTCCAGATCAACCGCGGCTTCCGCGTTCAGTTCAACAGCGCCCTTGGCCCCTATAAAGGTGGCCTGCGCTTTCACCCTTCCGTCTATCTGGGGATCATCAAGTTCCTCGGATTTGAACAGATTTTCAAAAACGCCCTGACCGGATTACCGATTGGCGGCGGCAAGGGGGGATCCGACTTTGATCCCAAAGGCAAGACCGATGGCGAAATCATGCGCTTCTGCCAGAGCTTCATGACCGAGCTGCAGCGCCACATCGGTGAGCACACCGACATTCCCGCCGGCGACATCGGTGTCGGCGGCCGCGAAATCGGCTACATGTTCGGCCAGTACAAGCGCCTTAACAACCGTTGGGAAGCAGGCGTACTGACCGGCAAAGGACTTAACTGGGGCGGCTCCCTGGTACGCACCGAAGCAACCGGTTACGGCACCGTCTTCTTTGTTGACGAAATGCTTAAGGCCCGCAAGGACAGCTTCGACGGCAAAACCTGTGTCGTCTCCGGCAGCGGTAACGTTGCTATTTACGCTATCGAAAAAATCAATCAGCTGGGCGGCAAGGTGGTTGCCTGTTCCGACTCCAACGGCTACATTGTTGATGAAAAAGGAATCGACCTCGATCTGGTCCAACAGCTCAAGGAAATCGAACGGCGCCGGATCAAGGACTACACCAGCTATCACAAACACGCCCGCTACATTGAGAAAGGCAGCATCTGGGACATTCCTTGCCAGGTTGCCCTGCCCTGCGCCACCGAAAACGAGCTGAATGGCAAAGACGCCAAAGCCCTGGTGAAAAATGGCTGTATCGCGGTAGGCGAGGGCGCCAACATGCCGACCACGCCGGAAGGCATCAAGGTTTTTCAAGAGGCCGGCATCGCTTACGGCCCCGGCAAGGCAGCCAATGCCGGCGGGGTTGCCACCAGCGCTCTGGAAATGCAGCAGAATGCCTGCCGCGATTCCTGGACCTTCGACCACACCGAAGATCGGCTGCAGGAAATCATGCAGAACATCCACAATGATTGTTTTGAAACGGCAGAGGAATATGGCGCCCCGGGCAACTACGTTCTCGGTGCCAACATTGCCGGTTTCATCAAGGTCGCCAGAGCGATGCTGGCGATGGGACTGGTGTAAAGCTCAGAATTCAGAAGATAGAAGATAGAAGATAGAAGATAGAATGCAGCTAAAAAGCCCGGCTCTAAGGCCGGGCTTTTTTCGCCTTATCCCACTACCCACTACCCACTACCCACTACCCACTACCCACTACCCACTACCCACTACCCACTACCCCCCCCTCCAACCCCTCAAAACACACCAGCTCCTGCGACACCACATCAGCCATCAGGCGTACCCCGGTTTCAGGCACCCGGCAGACCTTGACTACCGACTTATAGTGACCACTGGACGGAATCAGCCCATCCAATGCGTTGGGACGGTCCTGTAACCAGGAACGGTTGAAGGTGCAGCCCTTGTGCTCAGGAAACAGGGCCAGATAGAAGATTTCGGCTTCGACCAGATCCTGAAAAAAGTGGGAACCAAAGGATAATTCCGGCATCAAGCCACCGGAGGGGAATGCTACCTCAACCAGGGCGGTGAGATTGCTGATCTCTGAAAAAGACACCGGAACTCCGAGGGAAGGCGTCGTTGTACCCCAGCGCCCGGGGCCAATCAGCATGGTGCGCCCCTCCGGTTCGCGACCGGCAATCCGTCGATTGAGACGCCCGATCAGGCGTGCTACCTCGTATTTTTCCGACAAAGGCAGGCGTAGATATTCCGCCGGCTCGATCCAGACAATCCAGTCCAGCGCATGGGAGACATTCCCCCCCATAAAATTCCCGGCGGAGCGAAACAACAACTTTTCCTCGGCTATATCCTGAGGAATTTCAAGGGTCGATTCTGCCCCGCGGGTCTGCAATGGACGACACTGCACCACATCGATCTTGACCGTACGATCGGCGGTGAAGTTGGCGGTAAACTCCACATCCACCGGATAACCGTAAGCCTTTTCGATGGTTTTGAGCAAGCGTTGCATCAAAGGAGCGAAATCACTCTGTTCAAGGAAATCATCGAAGGTCAGCATCCAGACGTTGGCAACCTTGCGCCCGCGGTCCTGCAACAGCCTGATGGTATCTTCATCACGAACGGCGTAGAGATCCCAGGGAATGCCGAGATCCTCCTGGGCGAGATTATACAGGGACAGGGTCTGCAGGCTGTTATCATTGATGTTGAGCAGATCGATATCATGTTGGGAAAACTTGCGGACATCCTCAAACCCCCTATGTTGCCGCCGGGTCGGCGCATCAAGAGCGACGACGCGCGGGTAATCAACCTCGGAGCGGTCAACGGCTCGGGTTCCCATTCCCACCACCAGTCGTAACATACCGGCCTGGGGATCCATCTCCTTGTCCCAGACAAAGGTGTTGTACGACACCCCAACACCCGCCAATTCCGGCAGGTAGTAATGCTTGCGATAGGAACCGGAAACGCGCTGTATCAACAACGCCATCTGCTCATCCTTTTTATCGAGGCCACGCTGCAAACGATAGGTCAGGGCGTCCTCACTCATGGAGCTGGCAAACACCTTGCGGATGGCATTCTCCAGCGCCTCCAGGCGCTCTTCCGGCCCCCCCTGATTAACGCAGAAAAAACTGTCGTACTTGCCCGCAAAAGCGTTGCCGAAGCCGTCTTCCAGCAATGAACTCGAACGCACAATGATCGGATACTGGCCGTAATATTCGAGCATCTGCTGAAATTCCTCACGAATTTCGTCCGGGAAGCTGCCCGCCAGCATCTTCTCGCGCAACTCGGCGGCAACACTGAAATAGCCTGCTTCGCCCTTTTGCTGCATAAACAGGGGCCAGAGGTTATTGTGTACGATATAGGAATAATAGACGTTGGAACCGACATAGTAGGAATCGTGCTTTTCCAGATGATGATCCCAGTCAAAGCTTTGATCGCGACGGAGGATATTATGAGCCAAAAGCATGCCGACGGCCTTGCCGCCGATAAAACCGGTGCCGATGATGCGCGATTTGATATCGAGCAGATCGGGCAGACTGAAATATTCCCGCGCCAGTTCCAGCATCCGCTCTTCACGGGCAAGAACGTGGCGACAGAGGTGACGCACCATATTATCACGATCATAGCCGGAGCCATTATCCTGACACAGATCTTCTGCATCCATAAACAACCGGTGCCAGTGATCAATCTGGCGCCGTCCGCCGTTGGCGGTTCGTTCCGCCAGTGATTTATAGAGACGCGTCGACTCAAAACTGTTGGTCAACGGAATAAAGCGCTCGCCGATCTTGTGGTGGGGCAGAAACATGGTCGGCGAACGCCGTTGCCAGACCTTGAGGGGCTGGATGTGAAAGTGATCTTCATGGCTGAAGACATCAATCAGCACCTGGGTGGTATTGCGGATCTGCTCAACCGTGCGGAAGGCATGACGGCTGCGAATCAGGGCAAAATAAGCGACCGTATCAAGCTCGAACAGATAAGGGCAGGTGATACGGAAAAAATTGCCGATCATGTGATCGGTGGCCCAGGCCGAGAGCAACTCGGAGAGGCAGTCAAAGACATAAAAAGCCTCCTTGCCCTGGGCGCTAATGATCTGATAAACCTGACTGGCAAAGGGCTCAAAACCTTCTTTCGGATCGATCTGATGGACCACAATCTGTGGTGCTTCAGCCAGTAACGGCAGATGATCACCAAAGCGCATGTAGTTGATGGTGCGGCCATCACGCAGGGCCTGTTCAACAAACGGCTGGACAAAATAGCGATAATCATCGATCGATTCGACCTTAAGTACGACATTATCGCCGATGCGTAAACCATCGAGAATAGCATCCAGTTCGGCATAACCCGTCGACACCCGCTGCGACTTACTCATAAATCTGTCTCCTCTTGTGGTAATCATATGATAATTGTAACTACTACAGCTCTGTCCTTGCGCAGGGTCTTTGGATCCTGTGGCAAGGGTGTCTGTCGCCATGGACGGCGACAGCAAGCGGTCATGGATGACGAAAAGCGTCCCTTGACATAGGATCCAAAGATCCGGTGCTGAACAGATACTGATAATTATTCAAATTGCTGTTTTTATAGCACACACTGAAGTAAACTGCGTAATGTTTCAGCAGCAGCACAGCAATAACAAGGGCGCTGAACCGACACCTTCTTAGTGGTGGCGGGCCGCTGTTTCTTTCCAGGTAGTGTGCACGTTTTTTGCATTAGATATTCCCTTGCGTTCACGCTTCAAGCAACGATAAATCATCGCACCCGCTGCGAATGGCAATACCCCAGCAAAGGATAAGCTTTTTATGAATCCAGCAGAAAAGTTCCGTGACAACTGTGGCTTCGGCCTGCTGGCCCAGATCGACAACCGGCCCAGCCATCAACTTCTGAAAGACTCGATCAAGGCCCTCACCCGCATGATGCATCGCGGCGCCATCGCCGCTGATGGAAAGTCCGGCGATGGATCCGGTCTGCTCTGCTCCATGCCCGTTGGTTTCCTGAACAAGGTCGCTGAAGAGCAGCAAATTTCCCTGCCTGAACAATTTGCTGTGGCAGTGATATTCACCCGTGATGCGAAGAAGCAGCTGCCACTGTTTGAAAAAATGTGCGGTAAAAATGACCTGCAGATTCTCTTTACCCGCGAGGTCCCGGTCAACACCGATGCCCTCGGTGAGTACGCGTTAAATCGGCTGCCACAAATTTATCAGGTTTTTGTCGTCCCGGCAGCGCTGATTGCTACCCGTCGCTTTGATGCCCTGCTCTACCTGACGCGCAAGGAGGTTGAAAAACAGTTCAGCACCGATCCACACTTTTACATCCCCAGCTTTTCGCGCACCCTGATCAGCTATAAAGGGCTGGTGATGCCGACCTACATTGATACCCTGTTTCCCGATCTGCAGGATCCCGACTTCGAGATCTCCTTTGCCCTGTTTCACCAGCGCTTTTCCACCAACACCCTGCCCCAGTGGAAGCTCGCTCAACCCTTACGGGTTATTGCCCATAACGGTGAGATCAATTCCATCCAGGGCAACCGCTTCAAAGCACGCTACAAGTTCACCGATGCCCGAAGCGCGGTTTTTACTGAGGAGGAAATCACAAGGATCATGCCCCTGCTCGAAGAGGGGGTCAGTGACAGCGCCAGTCTGGATAACATGATTGAGTTCAAGTTGGCCAACGGCGTTGATTTTTTCAAAGCGATCCGCGGCCTGGTGCCGCCGGCACGCCACAACGTTGCCAACATGCCGGCCAAGCTGCGGGCCTTTTATGAATATACCTCCGGCGCCTATGAGCCCTGGGACGGACCTGCCGCCATCAGCCTGACCGATGGCCGTTATATCGGCTGTGTCCTTGATCGCAACGGTCTGCGTCCGGCAAAATACATTATCACTGTTGATAATCGCCTGCTGATCAGCAGCGAGTACGGGGTCATCGACACGCCGGCCGAGATGATCCGCGAGCGCGGCCGCCTGCAGAGTGGCCAGATGATCGCCGCCGACCTGAACTCCGGGCAGATCTTCTACACCCGCGATATCGACCGCTATCTGATGGAGTCACAGCCTTACAATCAGTGGCTGACTGAACATACCTACTACCTGCAGGAATTTATCGGTCGCCAGTTCTGCGAAGACAAGGACTATCGCTACCCCGACCTGGAGAGCGCTCAGCGTTATCACAATATCACCTCGGAGGTTGTTGATCTGATCATCCGACCCATGATGGCTAACGGCAAGGAGCCGGTCGGCTCCATGGGGGACGATACGCCCCTGGCGGCTTTTTCCGATCAACAGCGCAACTTCAGCGACTTCTTCAAACAGAAATTCGCCCAGGTGACCAATCCGCCCATCGATCCCCTGCGGGAAAAAGCGGTCATGTCAACTACCATCGGCTTCGGCGGCATCGGCAACCCGCTGATTGAAACCAAAAATCGCGCGATGCGGTTAAAAAGCGTGTCACCCTTTTTATCCTATGAGATCTACCACTCTTTGCTGACCTTTGGTGACCCGCAACTGCCCCGTTTTGAGGCCTGCTACAAATACCGGATTTTCTATACCGACTTCCAAATCGATCTGCAAAAAGCCTTGCAGCAACTCGCTGAACAGGTCCTGGATGCAGTGAGCAACGACGGCGTCCGCATCGTTATTCTCGACGATCGGGTCCTGGATAAGGACAGCAAACTGATCCCCATGGCCATTGCTGTTGGTTATATCAACCGCCAGTTGCTCAAAACCCGTCTGCGTCAGCATGTCAGCCTGGTGGCAGTGACCGGTGAAGTCATCGATCCTCACGCTGCAGCGGTGCTGATCGGCTATGGTGCTATTGCCATCTACCCCTGGCTGCTCTATGCCAGTGCCCTCGAACTCGGAGAAAAACGCAACCAACCGCCACGGGAGCTGCGCAATGCGTTGCAGAATATCTACGCAGCACTCAACAAGGGGCTGCTCAAAATTATGTCGAAAATGGGGATCAGCACCGTTTCGAGTTACCGCAACGCCGCCCTGTTCGACATTATCGGTCTATCTCGCGAGATTGCTGATGCCTGTTTCAAGGGTTCTCCGCTGCTGATGCCGGGCCTTGGTTTCGAGGAAATTGAGGAGCGCATCGACAAGGTCCACCGCAAGGTCTTTGCCGAAAGCTATATGACCCCCATTTATCCCCTTGAAATCGGCGGCTTCTACCGCGACAACCCCGGATTTGAATACCACGATTTCAACTCCTGGCATGTGACCCAGCTGCATCGCTTTGCAGAAAACCGTACCCGCCAAGAATATCTGAAATTCCGCTCGATGATCGACAACCGTGGCATCAGGTATGTCCGTGATGCCCTTGGCTTTAAAAGCCCCCACTCGCCCCTGCCGATTGAACAGGTGGAACCGGTTGCCGCCATCACCCCCCGTTTTGATTCCGCTGCCATGTCATTAGGAGCACTGTCACCGGAAGCCCATGAAGCTCTGGCCGAAGCCATGAACCGGATTGGAGGGCGCTCCAACTGTGGTGAAGGGGGAGAGGACGCGGCGCGATTCAAGACCATCCGCAACAGCCGCATCAAGCAGATTGCTTCAGGGCGTTTTGGTGTCACTCCCGGTTATCTGCGTAGCGCCGAAGAGATTCAGATCAAGCTCGCCCAGGGCGCCAAGCCGGGCGAAGGTGGCCAGCTCCCGGGAGAAAAAGTCAGCCCGCTGATTGCACGCCTGCGCTTCACCATCCCCGGGGTCACGCTGATCTCGCCCCCGCCCCATCATGATATCTACTCGATCGAGGATCTGGCTCAACTGATCTTTGACCTGAAACAGGTCAATCCACAGGCGAGAATCAGTGTCAAACTGGTCTCCACTGAAGGGGTGGGCACCATCGCCGCCGGGGTGGCCAAGGCCAACGCTGACAAGATCGTCATTTCCGGCCACGACGGAGGTACCGGCGCTGCGCCCTTGAGTTCCCTCAAGCATGCCGGCAACCCCTGGGAGTTCGGCCTGAGCGAAGCCCATATCAGTTTAAAAGCCAACAACCTGCGCGAGTTTGTCTCTCTGCAGACCGATGGTGGCATGAAAATCGGCCGCGATGTGGTCAAGGCCGCCATGCTCGGCGCCGAAAGTTTCGGCTTCGGCACCCCCCTCTTGGTGCTGCTTGGCTGCAAGCTGCTGCGCGTCTGCCACCTCAACCGCTGCACTGTCGGCATTGCCACCCAGGATGAGAATCTGCGCGCCCACTACATCGGCACCGTCGAAAAGGTTATCAGCTACCTGGAAAACGTCGCTGAAGATGTGCGTGAGATCCTTGCCGCTCTGGGTTTTCGCACCCTTGAAGAGATTATCGGCCGCTGTGATCTGCTGGACAAGCTCGATACCCCCTTATTGAATCACTTTGATTTTTCAGAAATTTTACACCAGGTTGAGGGCGTCAATGTCCGTACCCGCGAAAACCACCCCTTTGATGACAACGCCTTTGAAAAGGAGCTGCTCAAAGAAATTTACCCGGTGATCAAAAATCCCCAGACCGAAATGGTTGCACAGCGCGAGATCAGCAATATCAATCGCAGCTTCGGTACCCTGATCAGTGGTGAGATTGCCCGTTTTTACGGTGACACCGGACTGCCGAAAGAAGCCCTGACCATCAGGTTGCGTGGGGTTGCCGGCCAGTCCCTCGGGGCTTTTCTGTCTGAAGGGATGTCTCTTTTGCTGCACGGGGTCGGCAACGACTACGTCGGTAAAGGGATGCACGGAGGACGCATTATCATCACCCCCCAGGTTTACCAGCCGGGGGCTTCAGCGGTGGGAAACACCTGTCTTTACGGGGCCACCGGCGGAAAACTCTTTGTTGCCGGTACCGCCGGTGAGCGCTTTGCCGTCCGCAATTCCGGCGCTCTGGCAGTGGTTGAAGGAACCGGCGATCACGCCTGCGAATATATGACCGGCGGAACCGTCGTCGTGCTCGGGGAGACGGGGATCAATTTCGGTGCCGGCATGACCGGCGGCGCTGCCTTTGTCTATGACCGCAACAAAAACTTTATCGATCGTCTCAATCAGCAGCTGGTGGTCGCGCGACGGATCGACGTCGATGAAGACAACGAGGGGCGGCTTTACCTGAAGAGCATCCTCGTCAGCTATCATAACCGCACGGCAAGTCCGGTTGCCAAAGCGATACTCGATGATTTCCGCGAGGAGTTGGCCTATTTCTGGATGGTCACTCCAAAGGATATGAAAGCACCGCTTAACCCGAAAGAAGGGGATTGATATATGCAGAGCTTTACCGAAACCGGCCGCCAGGAGCCGGAGAAATTTGAAGCAACCCAGCGACTGCAGAATTTTGACGAGATCTACCGTTTTTTTACCAGTCGCATGGTTCGCAAACAGTCAGATCGCTGTGTTCAGTGTGGTGACCCTTTCTGCGCCACCATCGGCTGTCCATTGCAGAACTACATCCCGCAGTGGCTTGAGGCCATCGCCGACCGTGACCTGGAACGGGCATTTCGTCTCTCCAATGAGAGCTCACCCTTTCCTGAGATTCTCGGGCGCATCTGTCCCCAGGGACACCTGTGCGAAGGCGCCTGCACCCTGGATGACGGCTACGGTGCCATCACCATCGGGGCGATTGAGGCGACCATCACCGACCTGGCCTTTGACGCCGGGATGCAACTCCCCTTCCCGGGGGTGCGCCACAATACCCGCGTCGCTATCGTCGGCTCCGGTCCGGCCGGTATCTCCTGCGCCCATTTTCTGTTACGTGCCGGTATCGGGGTGACCATGTACGAAAGTGCAGAACATGCCGGTGGGCTGTTGACCTACGGCATTCCCGGTTTCAAACTTGACAAAAAGATCGTCACCCGACGCTTTGATCTGCTCCAGCAAGCCGGTCTTGAGCTGCATCTGGGCCGGCGGATTGGTGACCAGATCTCTTACGCGCAGTTGATCGATGATTACGATGCCGTGTTCGTCGGCATTGGTGCCACCCTCGGACGCAGAGCTGGTATTGCCGGCGAAGATCTACCGGAAGTGGTGCTGGCCATGGACTACCTGATTGAAAAGCAAAAGCAATTATTCGGTAAAACCGCCGACCCGCAGTTCACCATGCAAGGCAAGCGGGTGGTGGTCGTCGGTGGCGGTGATACTGCCATGGACTGCCTGCGCACCGCCTTGCGCGACGGGGCCGAAGATGTCACCTGCCTCTATCGCCGTGACGAAGCCAATATGCCGGGCAGCCATAAGGAAGTCCAGAATGCCGTAGAAGAAGGAGCAATTTTTGATTTCAACGTCAGTCCACGGGAAATCCGCCGCGAAGGCAATAGCCTGCTCTGTATCGAGGTTGAACAGACACGTCTGACCGAGAAGGATGCCGATGGCCGTCAGCGGGTCGAAATCATCCCCGACACCGCTCATTGTATCTCGGCTGACATGGTTATCCTGGCCCTCGGCTTTGATGTCACCCCGGTGGCGGAACTTGCTGAGCTGGGAGTTAAGTGTAATCGCTGGGACCAGATGGAGATTGATCCCGCCAGTGGATTGACCAGCCACCCCAAGGTCTACGCCGGCGGTGACTGCTTCCGTGGTGCCGACCTGGTGGTCACTGCCGCCGCCGATGGACGCCGAGCGGCACTGGCAATGATGCGCCGTTTTCTCGGTTAGTCATCGGAGGTTCCGGCCGGACACCAGCACCCGGTTTCTGGCATCCGGCCATTTTATCCTGTATTCTTTATTCTGAATCCTGAATTCTGATTTTACTTACAGGAGGCCCGATGGCAACACAGACAGCTTTGTGGCCCCGCTTCACCCTGCGCCTTGGCTTTTGCCTGCTGCTGTGGTGGGTCCTGACCGGTGGGCGGGCGTCCTCCTGGATCATCGGGGTACCGACCATCGCGCTGGCACTGTGGGTGATGAGCCGGTTGCCTCAGACTCCCTTGCGGCCCATATCATTTGCCGGGTTGCTCCGCTTTATCCCCTATTTTCTTTTGCAATCGATACGCGGCGGCATCGACGTCGCCCGCCGCACCTATTCCCCGACCCTCCCTCTTGATCCGCAGATCATCGAATTCCCCTTGAAGCTTCCTGCCGGACGACCGCAGATTTTTTTTCTCAACAGCGTCAGCCTGCTGCCCGGCACTCTGTCTGTCGACCTGAGCGGCACAATCCTTAAAGTGCATGTTCTTGACCGCAAGGTCGATCCGCAGCTCGATCAACTTGAAAACCGGGTCGCCGGTCTGTTCAAATGTGACTTAAGGAGCAAGCCATGACGGATCTCTATCTCGGTCTCGCTCTGGTTCTGCTGCTGACTGTCGCCATCGGACTGGTGCGGGTATTGCGAGGTCCAACCGCTACCGACCGGATGCTGGCAGCACAGCTTTTTGGCACAACGTCGGTCGCAATCCTGCTGTTGCTTGGCCAAGCCGGCGACAGCGCCGCGATTTGGGATGTTGCCCTGATCTTTGCTCTGCTGACCGCCATCGCCGCAGTGACATTTATCCGGCGTAAAGATATCGATACCTCTACGGAAACCTGAGTATCCTTCAACTGGCGACCTTGCCGCCGAGTCGGAAGGCCGGTGTTAAATAAACATCTAAAGACAAAGGAGCGTGATGTCACTTTCAGATCTGATCACCGCATTACTGTTGTTCTGCTCCCTGCCTTTTTTTCTTGCCGGCACCCTCGGGTTGT
Organism: Pelovirga sp.; assembly: GCA_046482365.1. Classification (GTDB taxonomy): domain Bacteria; phylum Desulfobacterota; class Desulfuromonadia; order Desulfuromonadales; family Geopsychrobacteraceae; genus Pelovirga. The sequence continues at coordinate 14,772 of JAWOFG010000134.1, forward strand.
TGCGCTTTCCCGATCTTTATTGCCGTCTGCATGCCCTGACCAAAGCTGACAATCTGGGCTTAGGCCTGGTGGTCCTGGCACTGATCATTCAGGCTGACAGCTGGCAGGTCGTTATCCGCTTGTTGCTGACCTGGTTACTGGTACTGGTTGCCGGCGCTACTGTCGCTCACCTGATCGCGCGTAAAGCCCAACAGGACGGGCAGCAGCCCTGGCGACGCTGACCATGGAAGCGGCACTGATTTTTGACCTGATCCTGCTGCTCACCCTGATCAGCCTGGCCTGGTTGCTGCTCGCCAGTACTGATTTGTTTCGCGCCGTGGTGCTGTTTATCGCCTTCGGCCTGCTGCTCTCCCTGGCCTGGGTGCGCCTTGGAGCAGCCGATGTCGCCCTGGCCGAAGCGGCCATCGGCGCCGGCATCACCGGGGTCCTGCTGCTGGTCGGGCTCGGTCGCCTGGGCTCGGCAGAACGCTGCCGCTTTACCCGCTTTCCTCTCACTTTTTTGCAACGCCTTTCTGCTCCCGTTCTAATCGCGATAATGATCCCTTCGATCATCCTGATCCTGCTGCTTGAGTTACGTTTGCTTACCGGCAGTGCACCCGGCCAGCAGGGTCTGGTCAACTCTCTGCTCAATATCAGCGGTACCGGTCACGGAGTAACGGCAGTACTGATGAACTTTCGCGCCTGGGATACTCTCCTGGAAAAGGGCGTATTGCTGCTGGCGCTTATTACCATCTGGTCCCTCGATCAGGCGCGCCCGCTGTTTCAGCAGGAGGACATATCACCACAATTGACGGGACTAACCCGGCTACTGCTACCAACCCTGATCATCGTTGCCGGTTTCATTTTGTGGCAGGGGGCACAGGCCCCAGGTGGCGCGTTTCAAGCCGGGGCCTTGCTCGGCGCCGGTATGCTACTGGCAATCCTCGTTGGTTATACTCATCCGAAGCGCCGACAGCGACTTTCACTGCGCCTGTTGCCGGCGGCCGGATTCTGTGTATTTCTGCTGGTTGCCGCCACCACCCTGCTGATCTTCGGCTCTCCCCTGAAATATCCGCAGTCCCTGTCTGGCGGCCTGATTCTGCTGATTGAGCTGGTTGCCACCATCTCTATCGCTGCTATACTCGCCGCCGTCGTCGTCGGTGGCCATCCCCCTGACGATCCAGCAGATGATTCCTCAGCGACAACAAACAGGAGGCGAAAATGAACACTGCTCTGCTATTCGCCGGTAGCGGCATCATCCTGTTCTTCATCGGCCTGCATGCCTTGCTGGTATACCGCCACCTGTTGCGTAAAATCCTCGCAGCCAACATCATGGGCAGTGGGGTTTTTATGGTGTTTATTGCGATAGGTGCACGTGGTGAGGCTGGATTCACCGACCCGGTCCCCCAGGCCATGGTACTGACCGGTATCGTCGTATCTTTGTGTTTTACTGCCGTGGCCATTGTCCTTGCTGTCAAAATAAACCAACTCACCGGCTGCACAACCCTGGCAACCGATGAGGAGTCGTCCCTTGACTGAACTAATGGCACAGCAGAACTGGTTTTTGTGGATGACCCTGCTCCCACTGGTAGGCGCGGTTGCCGCTTTTCTGGCTCCACGGCAGGCGCGCTGGATCGGTCTTGCCACGGCCCTGCTTATACCCTTTTGTGCCCTGGCAGCCATTGTCGCTGCAATCAACGGCAACACCCCATCTATTACCGCCGGCAACTGGCCGATTCCGTTGGGCATCGAGCTGCGCTCTGATGGCCTCGCCCTGGTGATGCTTGCGATCACTGCCCTGGTCGGCTTTATTATCAGTTGCTATGCTCTGGGATATTTCCCTGCGCGGGGTCATCATCAGAGCCGGACGCGCTATTTCTGGCCCTTGTGGCTATTTCTGTGGGGCGGCTGCAATGCTCTTTTTATCTCCGGTGATCTATTTAACCTCTATGTTACCCTCGAGCTGGTTACCCTCTCTTCCGTCGCCCTGGTTGCCCTGGAGGGTGGCAAACAGGCTCTTGCGGCGGCACTGCGTTATCTTTTTATCGGTCTGCTCGGATCCCTGGCTTATCTGCTTGGCGTTGGTCTTCTTTACGCTACCTACGCCACGGTAGATATCAGTCTGCTCGGTGACATGCTCAGTGCGACTCGCCTCAACCACGCCGCCATGTCCCTGATGGTCGCCGGCCTGGTCCTCAAAAGCGCCCTCTTTCCCCTGCACTTCTGGCTCCCCCAGGCTCATGCCATGGCCCCGGCACCGGTCAGTGCCGCACTCTCTGCCCTGGTCATCAAAGCTGCCTATGTCATTCTGTTGCGCCTGTGGTTTGAGGTCTTCCCTGCCCTGGATACCCTTGCTGTCGGCCATCTGCTGGGCCTGTTAGGCTCCATCGCGATTGTCTGGGGATCGCTGATGGCGCTGCGCCAGGAACGTTTGAAAATGCTGATCGCCTATTCCACTGTCGCCCAGATCGGTTATCTGTATCTGGTCTTCCCCCTCGCCCAGCCGGAAACCATGGCCGCAGCCTGGACCGGTGGGGTCCTGCTGATGATAACTCACGCCTGCGGCAAATCCGCCATGTTCATGGTTGCCGGCACCATCCATCACACCGCTGGTTCGGATCGTCTGTCTCGCCTGGCCGGAGCCGGTGGCCCGGTTGGAGTTCTGGTAGTGGTGTTCACCCTCGCGGCCACGACGATTATCGGCCTGCCGCCAAGCGGCGGTTTTTTGGCCAAATGGATTTTCATCAACGCCGCCCTGGTAACCGGCCAATGGTGGTATCTGCCGATTATTCTCAGTGGCACTCTTTTTGCCGCTGCCTACATTGCCCGGGTGCTGGGATGGGCCTTCCTTGACGTTAAACGCAGCAGTTATCCGATCATTCCCTGGGTGATGAAGTGGCCCCCGCTGGTACTCTCGGTGATTGCCCTGCTGTTCGGTCTGATCGCTTATGAGCCGATCCGGATCGCGCTGATAGGAGCCCCGGTACAGGGATCAATCGTGGTGGAGTTGGCCCCATGAGTGATCTGATTCTGCCGGCCATCCTTTTAAGCTCACTGCTCCCCGGGCTGATCATTTTTACCCTGCCGGAACAGAAGGTGACCCTGCGCACCACTCTTAACCTGGCGGGGGCTTTGTTCAAACTGATGTTTGTCGCCCTGTTGTTTGTTCGCATTGCTGAGCGCCAGTACGCGGAATTGCGACTGCCGTTGCTCCCCGATATTGAGCTGGTGCTGCGTGCCGATGCCCTGTCCCTGCTATTTTTAACCCTTTCGGCGGTTCTCTGGCTGCTGACCACGATCTATGCCATCGGCTACCTTGAAGGCTCTCCTAACCGCAGCCGCTTCTTTGGTTTTTTCAGCCTCTGTGTCAGCGCCACTACCGGAATTGCTCTGTCCGGCGACATGGTTACTTTTGTGATTTTTTACGAAATGCTGACCATTTCTACCTATCCCTTAGTGGTCCATCGCGGCACCCCAAAGGCCCTGGCTGCAGGACGGATCTATCTGGCCTATACCATCAGCGGTGGTCTGGTGCTGTTTTTTGCCACGGTCTGGCTGCGCGCCATTGCCGGGCCACTTGATTTCAGTCCCGGTGGAATTGTTGCTGATCTTGACCCGGCGCTGTATGGCAGTCTTGCCATCATTTTTGCCTTGCTGATTTTATCCCTCGGGGTCAAGGCAGCGCTGGTGCCGCTGCACATCTGGCTCCCCAGTGCGATGGTGGCACCGGCTCCGGTCAGCGCCCTGCTCCACGCTGTCGCAGTGGTCAAAGCCGGTGCCTTCGGGATTATCCGGGTCATTCATGATATCTTTGGACTCAGCTTCAGCGTCGAACACAACCTGCTCTTCCCTCTGGCGCTACTTGCCGCCTTCACTATTATCTATGGTTCCATCCGCGCCCTGAGCCAGAATGATCTGAAGCGACTCCTGGCCTTTTCTACCGTCAGCCAGGTGTCCTATATCCTCCTCGGCGTAGCCATGGCCACCCCCTTGGGCACGATCGGCGGACTGGTTCACCTGGTGCACCAGGGGGTGATGAAAATTACCCTGTTTTTCTGTGCCGGCAACCTGGCAGAAACCCTCGGCATTCACAAGATTGATGAAATGGACGGGGTCGGTCGTCGCATGCCCTGGACCATGGCGGCCTTTACTGTTGCTGCCCTGGGGATGATCGGCCTGCCCCCACTGGCCGGCTTTATCAGCAAATGGTATTTAGGGCTGGGGAGCCTGGCGGCCGGGCAACCCTGGATTATCCTGGTCCTGATCAGCAGTACCCTGCTCAACGCTGCTTATTTCCTGCCGGTCCTGCACCGTATCTGGTTTGTTGAGCCTTGCCAGGACTGGCCTCCTTCATCCCTGCGCGGCGGCCGTGAAACCACCTGGGCACTACTGCTGCCGCCGCTGATTACCGCGCTGCTGGTTGTTTTGCTGGGCATCCTGGCCGACAGCGTTGGTAGCGCATTGTATTGGGTTGAACTGATTACCGCACGGGAGTATGGAATATGAGTGGGTCTGCTAGTACCGCCCTGCTGCTGGTGCCATTGTTCCCCCTGCTGCTGGTCGGCGCTTTGGCGGTGGCGCGTCTACGACGCATAACCCTTACCATTGCCCCCCTGGCGGCTCTTCCCGGACTGGTTCCGGCGTTGTTGTCGGAGCCAGGAACGGCAATCGCCATACCCTGGCTGCTGATCGGGAGCCACTGGGGGATGGATCATACGGGGCAAACTTTTCTGTTGTTGACTGCTCTGTTGTGGCTGGCAGCCGGCATCTATGCCGGCAGTTATACCAGAAACTCGCCACAGCGGACGCGCTTCTGGATCTTTTTTCTGCTCTGTATGAGCGGCAATTTAGGGCTGACCCTGGCCCTGGATATGATCAGTTTCTACCTCTTTTTTACCCTGATGAGCTTTGCCGCCTACGGCCTGATTGTCCATGACAACACTCCCTTTGCCCTGTATGCCGGCAGAATCTATCTGTGGCTGGTAATCCTTGGTGAAGTGCTGCTTTTCGCCGGCTTGCTGCTGGCAGCACGAGTAGCAGATTCCCTGCTGATGAGCGATGTCGCCGCGGCCCTTGCCAATGCTGATGGCATGAATCTTATTCTTGCTCTGCTCCTCGTCGCCCTGGGAATCAAGATAGGAATAATCCCCTTACATTTCTGGTTACCTCTGGCCCATCCGGCAGCGCCGATTCCGGCCAGCGCCGTGCTCAGTGGCGCCATGATCAAGGCCGGTCTGCTTGGCCTGTTGCGCCTCTTTCCGCTAGGCTTTGCTACCCTTCCCGGTTGGTCGGCCACGCTGATCAGCCTGGGTCTGTTGATGGCTTTTTTCGGGGTAGTGATGGGACTTTTACAAGAGCAACCGAAAACCTTGCTGGCCTACTCGAGTATCAGCCAGATCGGCTTTCCTCTGATCGCTGTCGGCCTCGGCCTGGCCGCGCCACAGCAATGGCCGTTACTGGTGCCGGTGGTGGGGTTTTACGCCGTGCATCATGCGCTGGCCAAAGGCGCCCTGTTCCTTGGTGTCGGCATGACCGGTCATCTCAACGCCTCCACCCCGGTGCGCTATATCACCCTCATCGGGCTTGTACTGCCGGCCCTGGCTCTTGCCGGCGCCCCTTTTACCAGCGGTGCCTTCGCCAAAGCCGCTCTCAAACCATTTCTTGAGCAATCGCCGCTACTTGATGAGTCCCTGCTGATCCTTCTGCTCGGGCTGGCAGCGCTCGGCACGACAGTGCTGATGGGACGACTGCTACTATTATTGTGGTCACAAACCAGAGATGCTGCGCAGGTTGGCTCAAAAAGCATGTGGGGAGGATGGGGTCTGCTGGTACTGACAGTCAGCATGACAGGGATCTTTCCGCAGCTGCTGGCGCAATCACCATCTGCCGTAACCGCTAAGTGGTTCGATGCCCTGTGGCCGGTTACCGGCGGTGCCATGATCACCCTGCTGGGCTGGTACATTTTACGTAACCGCGTTACCAATCTGCGGGCTGGTGATCTGGACCTGCTGCTTGATGCTCTGCTGCGACTTCTGGGGAACATGGCTGCGGCGCTCACCCTGCCGCAACCACCACAACTGCCTCGCGGCGCCCGCTGGCAGAACCTGCCCCTGCTGTTGCTAATACAAGACTCGGAGCGGCAGTTACGTCAGCTCAGTATCGCCGGGGTGATGTTCATGTTGTTGTTGTTGGCGCTGCTGCTTTTGTAGGGAGTGGGTAATGGGGAGTGGGTAATGGGGAGTGGGTAATGGGGAGTGGGTAATGGGGAGTGGGTAATGGGGAGTGACAAGTGACAAAGGACAAGTGACAAAGGACAAAAACAAACGGTCGAACTCTTAAATAGAGAGTCGACCGTTTGTTTATTTGCCGGCAGAATAAATACTATTTAACGTGACAGCGATTACAGCTTGTCTTTGCGGCAAAAGCGGTTTCACCGTTGTGGCAGAAACCACACTGCTCACCGGCGTAGATTTTTTCCATGGTGATTTCCACTGCCCCCTGCTTCATTTTTGCAAACAGGTTGGGGTTGTGACAGTCGGCACACTTATAACCGGCCTCTGCATGGATTTTTCCGGAAAACTCCACCGGCCCCAGGGCACTCTTATCGTAAGTCAAGGAACGATTGGCGGGAACAGCAATGGCGGCGGTGACAGCACACAGGGTGACGACGCAAAGCAACAGCACGATCTTTTTCATAAGCGTTATCCTTTGACAATAAATGTGATCAATATGGTATACAAGGAAGTCTATGCAAATTATGGTGAGTCTATACAAGCCCAATATTCAGGTCAACTGTCGTAAAGGACATTTGATATTTTATTTCTACGGAATCAGCAGACACATAGTTTTATCTGTCGCATGATGGCAACAAGTCAGCCCGAGGGGAAGGTACACATTGGAACATTTTATTGCCAGACAACCAATTTTTGATACCCGTGGGCGGGTCTATGCTTACGAATTGCTGTTTCGCTCCGGCATGCACAACTACTTTGACAGTGACAACTTTGATCAGGCCTCGGCCAGCGTCATTGCCAACAGCAACCTGCTGTTCAGTCTCGGGGAGATGACCGGCAATACCAGGGCTTTTCTCAACTGCACGGAAAATGTCCTCCTTCAGGACCTGATGACGACCTTGCCGCGCCAGCAGGCGGTCGTTGAAATTCTTGAAAATGTCGAGCCAACCCCCCAGATCATTGAAGCCTGCAAGCGCCTGAAAGAACTGGGCTATACCCTCGCTCTCGATGATTTTGTCTACCATCGTAACTTTGAGCCGCTGCTCGATCTTGCTGATATTGTCAAGGTCGACTTTCTCCTAAGTGATGTTCAACAGCAAGAAGAACTGGCTCGGCAACTGATCCCCCGCGGCATTAAGATGCTCGCTGAAAAGGTTGAAACCCCCGAGGTGTTTGAGCAGGCCAAAACCATGGGATATCAACTTTTCCAGGGCTACTTTTTTGCCAAGCCGGTGATTATTTCGCGCAAGGATATTCCGACCAACAAAATTCAGTTCCTGCGTATCCTGAAAGACGTTCACGCTGAAGATGTTGATTTCAAGAAGCTTGCGCTCACCATTCAGAGTGAAGTATCCCTGACCTACAAGCTGCTCAAACTGATCAACTCAGCCGCCTTTGCCCTTCGCAACCGTGTTACCTCGGTATTGCAAGCGCTGTCCCTGTTGGGCCTGCGGGAAATCCGCTCATGGGTCTCGCTATTGTCGATTTCCTCGATGGCGAATGACAAACCGGCGGAACTTGTCGTCAGCTCACTGATCCGCGCCCGCCTGTGTGAGCAATTGGCGCTACCCAGTCGTATGGGCGATCGCAAGTCGGATTTGTTCTTGATGGGCTTGTTTTCTCTGCTCGACGTCATCATGTCTCGCCCCCTCGATGAAATTCTCCATGAAATTACTGTCGAGGATGATGTCTTTGCTGCGCTGACCGGTACCGATAACCAGTTAAGTCCGATTCTCCTGCTGGTCATCGCCATGGAACAAGGGGAATGGGAAACCGTTTCACAAATGACAGCAAAAACCCAGATCGATGAGCAAGTACTGCCGAACGCCTATTTAGAAGCGGTTAGCTGGGCACAGAATATTTACAGCCTCTAACAGCTTGTTGAGTTGCAAGGGGTTGCAGCAACTCTGATTGACAGATCGAACCGGACGGGGTACAAAGGAAGTTTTTCAAGGAGAACACATGATCAAGAAGGTATCGACCGCTGGTGACCACACCCTGTCTCGCTGCAGCAAATGCAAAGAAGCCTCCAACCATACCATTGTTGCCATGGTCGGCGACCGCGTCGCCCGGGTCGAGTGCAACGTCTGCGGCAGTGTCCATAACCACCGCGGCACAGCGGCCCCAAAAGCCCGCAGCACATCCCCACGCACTCCGGCTCAGCCGCGCAAAACCCGCGCCCAGACCCAGTGGACTGATATGATGGCCGCGGCCGACCAAACTCGCGCCATCCCCTACAACATCAAAACCAGGGTAAAAACTGGAGATTTAATCAATCACCCCAGTTTCGGTATGGGACAGATCCTCTCCACCACCCGCCCCAACAAAATGGAAATCATTTTTGAGCAGGGGGTCAAGCTGCTGCTCTGCAACGTTGCTGACTGACCATGAGCAGCCCGCAGAATAAAGTCACCGGCATTCTTGTTTCCCTGGCCGCCCTGGTGGTTATTATCGCCGGGCTGAAAACCGCCCAGGCTATACTGGTGCCTTTTCTGCTGGCTTTTTTCATCTCGATTATCTGTGCCGGCCCCTTCTACTGGCTGCGCCACCACCGGGTTCCGGCATCACTGGCTCTGCTGATCGTTATTGCCGTGGTCATGTTGGGCGGCCTGACGGTGTTAACCATCATCGGCACTTCAGTCAATGATTTTACCAGCCAGCTGCCGTTCTACGAACAGAAGTTGCGTTCCCAGACCCTGATGCTGATCGACTGGTTTGACCGTTTCGGCATCAAGATATCGCGCCAGCTGCTGTTCGACCATTTCGATCCCGGCTCCATCATGCAATACGCCGGACGCATGTTATCGGCCGCGGGAGGGGTCCTGACCAACTCCTTTCTGATTCTGCTGACGGTTATTTTTATCCTGTTCGAAGCTGCGGGGATACCCAACAAGTTGCGCGCTGCCCTGCCTGATGCCGACAACTCCCTGGCCTCTTATGAGCACTTTGTTACCGGCGTTCGCACCTATCTGGTCATCAAAACCCTGATCAGTCTGGTGACCGGATTTGTCGTGACCGGCGGACTGATGCTCATAGGTGTCGATTATGCCCTGCTCTGGGGATTGATTGCTTTTCTGCTCAATTATGTTCCCAATATCGGCTCCATTATTGCAGCCATTCCGGCCGTACTGCTGGCTCTGGTTCAGCTCGGCCCACTCCATGCGGTTCTGGTCGCCGGACTCTATCTGATCATTAATGTGGTCATGGGCAATGCCGTCGAACCGCGCCTGATGGGCAAAAGCCTGGGGCTATCAACCTTGGTGGTGTTTCTGTCATTGGTTTTATGGGGATGGGTTTTAGGCCCGGTCGGCATGCTGCTATCGGTACCGCTGACCATGATTATGAAGATTGCGCTGGAGGTTAACCCGTCGACCCGCTGGCTGGCGATCATGCTCGGCTCCGATGTCCCTGAAGGGACAACAACAGCACAGCAAACTGCCGCTACCGAATCCGATTTTGACTGAGCTTCCGCTATGATCTATCGTCCCTTTGGCCGAACCGGCACCGACCTTTCCATCGTCAGCTTCGGTGGCATGCGCTTCCCCGAACCGGAAAACCTGGAAACAAGTGCCGAACTGGTACGCTACGCCTGGGATCGTGGAATCAACTATTTTGATACCGCTCCGCTCTACTGTGACAAGCGTAGCGAGGGTATTTTAGGTTTCGCCTTAAAAGACCTTCCGCGCGACAGTTTTCATATTGGCACCAAATGTTTCCTCGCTTCCGGCAGTGAGCTACGTCGCAGTCTCGAACACAGCCTTGAGCTACTACAACTTGATTCTATCGACTTCTTCTACATCTGGTATCTGCTCGATCGCGATGACTGGCACAGGCGCCTTGACCAGGGGGCGGTGACTGCGGCGCTCCAGGCAAAAGAGGAAGGTCTGATTAAACATCTGGTTTGTTCATCCCATATGAACGGTGATGAGCTGGCCGAAGTCCTTGACAGCGGTTTTTTTTCCGGGGTGCTGTTAGGCTACAATGCCATCAATTTCCCCTATCGTCAGGCGGCGGTGGAACATGCCGGCAAGCAGGGTTTGGGGGTCATCACCATGAACCCTCTGGGGGGCGGCCTGATCCCACGCAATCCCCGGCGTTTTTCTTTTCTGCAAAGTCACCAGGACCAAAGCGTGGTCAGTGCTGCCTTGCGCTTCAATCTTTCCCATCCGAGCATCACCTCAGCTCTGGTCGGTTTTACTTCAACCAGGGAAATTGACGACGCCATAGCGGCGGTTGACAACTTTTGCCCCTATTCAGCGGCAGAGCGTTCACGTATCGAAAACCACCTTGACGCAACCTTTAATGACCTCTGTACCGGTTGCGGCTACTGCCTGCCCTGCCCGGTAGATATTCCCATCCCCAAGTTTCTTGACGCCTACAACCAGTTGATCCTCAGTGAGGGCGACAATAAAGCAGTCAACGATCGTTTCCGCCTCCACTGGAACATCGACCGCCAACTGGCTGCCAGGTGTATCCGTTGCGGCATCTGTGAAGAGCGCTGCACCCAGCACCTGCCGATCATCCAACGCTTAAGCGAACTGGCCGGCAATTCACCCCCAAATTACTGATCAGAATAAATAGAAAAACTCCCCGGTTATTCTTTCATTGACAAGACAAGAACCAACGGCAATAATGAGCAACTATGCATTAATTATTGCAAATGATTTCATATTTGATTTCCTTGTCCACCGGATAAGGTGCGAGGTCAACGGGTATCTGCTGATGACAGGGTTCGACGACAAAAGCAATACAACGCATCCCAGCCTGAATCGGCATTCTCCTCCCCGCTTTCTGTTTCTTTTGAGTGCCCTGATCTGGACCCTTGCCATTGTCGGCATGGCCTACTGGCATTACCACTCGACCAGGGCTGCTATTACTGAAAACGCCCGCACCGCAGCTCGTTACAGTATTCACAAGGACATAACCTACCGCCACTGGGCCACGAATCACGGTGGAGTCTATGTGCCGATGACGGAACAGACTCCGGCGAGCCCATATCTGGCACATCTGGCAGAACGAGATCTGGTGACCCCGTCAGGGCGTCGATTGACCTTGGTCAATCCGGCCTACATGACTCGTCAGGTTCATGAAATTGCCAACACAACCTTTGGCAGTAAAGGAAAAATCACCAGCCTTGATCCGTTGCGTCCCGCAAATACCCCTGACCCCTGGGAACGGGAAGCCCTGGAAGCCTTTGACCGTGGCATAAGGGAGCGATCATCCTTTACCCAGGATGACAACGAGCACTACCTGCGCCTGATGCAACCCTTTATTACCGAGGAGGGGTGTCTTAAATGCCACGCCCATCAGGGCTACAAGGTCGGTGATATCCGTGGTGGAATCAGCGTTTCCATCCCTTGGGCTCCCTACCAGCAAGCCCTGGTATCAACATTTTCAAGGTTCACCCTCGGCTACAGTGGGATCTGGCTTGTCGGTTTGATGTTCATTGGTATCCATCGGCGTAAATTTAGCGATTTCCTCCTCTTACGCTTGCATCTCGAAGAAAAACAGACAGAAAGTCTGCGCCATTTTCAGGAAATTTTCGATGGCGTTAACGATGCGATCTTTCTGCACGACCTCGATAGCGGTGCTATCCTTGATGTCAACGCCTGTTCGAAACGTGAATACGGCTACAGTAAAGAGGAAATGAAACAATTGTCCCTTACTGACATCAGTGCTGATGAAGAACCCTTTACTGCACAGGCGGCAACCGAGTGGATGGCAAAAGCCCGCCGTGGCGAAAGCCCGACATTCGAATGGCGCGCCCGTCACAAGGACGGACACCTGTTCTGGGTCGAAGTCAACATGCGTAAGGCTGACCTGCCTGATCATCAGGTTCTGTTGGCATCAGTGCGCAATATTGAGGAGCGTAAGGCAGCCAAAGAGCAGTTGGACCAACAACAACAGGAACTGAAAAAACGCAATGCCGAACTGGAACGCTTTAATTATACCGTCTCCCATGATCTGAAAACGCCTCTGGTCACCATTGAAACCTTTCTTGGCTTTCTCAATGAAGATCTGCATAAGCTCGATCAGTCTGCCATTAACAACGATGTCCACCACATCCGCACGGCGACTAAACAGATGGGACAACTCCTCGACAGTCTTCTTCGCCTGGCCCACATCAGCCATCACGCCCCTGTGGTTGAACCATGCAGTTTTAAAAAACTTATAAAAAAAGCCCTGATCCTGACCGCCCCAGCCATCGATCAACGCGCCATCAGCATCAATATCTGCACCAATGACACCCTTATCTACGTTGAACCGCCCCGCCTGATCGAGCTCTGGCAGAACTTGATTGACAATGCGGTCAAGTACATGGGAGATCAGGATCAGCCATGTATTGAACTGGGCTTTACCGCTGGCGGGCCGGAGACCATTTTCTTTGTGCGTGATAATGGCATGGGTATCGCCCCGGAATACGCCGACACCGTTTTCGGGCTCTTCAATCAACTAGATAAGAATGCCCCCGGTAATGGTCTTGGCCTGACTCTGGTCAAAAACATTGTCGAACAACACCATGGGCGGATCTGGTTTGAATCGGCAGGTGTCGGCACCGGCTGCTGTTTTTACTTTACCCTGCCGACTGCATCCCCGGCCGCAGGCAATCAGCTATGAGATACGCTACCACCGCATGGCTCCTGGCAGGCATCCTGTTTATTCTCCCACTGCAGGCCCATACTGAACCGATCAGCGCCTTTGAGTTATTCCGTCAACACAGCGCCATGATGATGCTGATTGACCCCGGCTCAGGGCAGATTGTCGATGCCAACGAGGCCGCTGTCGCCTATTACGGTTATTCTTATGAGCAGTTGCTGGGACTGAACATCCAGCAGATCAACTCCCTGGGACCGGTGGAAACGGAACAGGAAATTCGCCGGGCCGACCGGGAACAGCGCGCTTATTTTGTGTTTCACCACCGCCTCGCCGATGGTGCTATCCGGCCGGTTGAGGTCTATTCTTCTCCTCTGGATATCGACGGACGCAGGCTACTGTTATCCATCATCCATGATGCTTCGGATCGGGACATTCTTAAAGAAAGCATCGTTCAAAGTGAATCCCGGTTGCGTTATGCCGAACAGGTTGCCGGACTGGGACACTGGACCCTTGATCTGGAGAACAACAGCTATCGGTTTTCCGAAGGGGCCCTGGAATTGCTGGGGCTTGAACATCCGGTTCAACCGGTGCCAACCCTGCGGCAGATGATTTTTCCGGATGAACGGGCCGATATGATTGCAGCCCACGAGCGTCTTGTGCGGGAAGGTATCCCCTATAATGTTCACTTCCGCTTTAAGCGCCCCGATGGTCGGATCATCGATCTGAACTCCCAGGGGATTTACGATGCCCGGGAAAATCAGGTTTTCGGGATTCTTCACGACACCACCGACACCCGGGAAGCCATGCGGATGCTTTCCTCCCGTACCGCCTTTTTCAATCTCCTTGCGGTCGCTGTCGTTATTGTTCTGCTCGGAATTGTTGCCCTGCTTTATTATGCTGTGCGACGCAGTAAAAATGCCGAGGCCGCCCTCAAGGCCAGCAAGTCGCAGCTGCAGGAAAACTTTGAAATGACCGAACTCCTTCTTAATTCCACTGCGGAGGGGATTTACGGGGTCGATCGCCTGGGAATCTGTACCTTCTGCAACAGCGCCGCACTGAAGCTGCTGGGCTATCGGCACCAGGAGGATCTGATCGGCCACAATATTCATGACAGGATTCACCACAGCCATGCCGATGGCAGTCCATTTCCGGCAGAGGAATGTCCTCTTTCTACCAACCTCGATAAGCAGATCCACAGTGCTGATGAACTGTTCTGGCGCGCCGACGGTTGTGGCGTCCCGATCGAATATCGATCGTATCCAATGCAACGCCATGGTAAAAACATTGGCGCGGTTGTCACCTTCCTGGATATCACCGAGCGCAAGGCCCAACAAGCAGCGCTAAAGAGCAAAAACCAGGAGATGGAGAATTTTGTCTACAGTGTTTCCCATGATCTGAAAAGCCCGCTGGTGACCATCAAGTCTTTTCTGAGAATGCTGCAGCAGGATCTTCAGGAGCAGAAACTGGAGCAGATTGATGAGGA
>JAWOFG010000010.1:0-12853 GCA_046482365.1 Pelovirga sp.
ATCATCTGCGCCTGCTGCTGTCCGAGCGCGAACTGCTGGTACTGAATCAATGTCTCAAAGGCACTACCTATAAGGAGATTGCCGCCGATCTGGATATTTCTGAATCGACCGTTAAAACCTACATGAAACGGATTTGTGACAAACTGGGTGTAACAGGCAAAAGACATTTGCTGCAACGGCTTTCACAACCAATCAGCCCATCTTCAGCCTCACATTAATCCAACTAGTAAACCTTGCCTCAACTTATAGGTTGACTAGGGCTCAATAATTGAGTATCGTCCCCTTGTTTTTTCCCGCATTAACATTAACAAGGGATTCATTATGGTTTATCTTGTCGGTATTACCCTGCTCTGGGCTTTTTCTTTCAGCCTCATCGGCGTTTATCTGGCCGGTCAGGTCGATTCCTATTTTTCCGTTTTCATGCGCGTAGCTCTGGCCGCCCTGCTGTTCATCCCCCTGCTGCGACCCATTCCGCTAAAGCTCGCCAGCCGACTGATGGCTCTTGGAGCTATTCAACTGGGTCTGATGTATGTTTTTTATTTTCATTCCTTTACCCTGCTCAGCGTTCCCGAAGTACTGATATTCACTATTTTGACCCCTATCTATGTCACTCTGATCCATGATCTGCTGAATCGGCGTTTCCGCCCGAGCTACCTGCTGACTGCGGTGCTGGCGGTTATCGGCGCGGCGATTATTCGTTACAGTCCGGTGGAAAGCCAGGTTTTTGCTGGATTCCTGGTGGTTCAGGGGGCGAACCTCTGCTTTGCCCTGGGGCAGGTTGGCTACAAAGCGTTAATCGAAAGAACGCCGACAACGGTGCCGCAACGTTATCTGTTCGGTTATTTTTACCTCGGCGCCCTGGCGGTGACCCTGGTCCTGTGGCTGGCCTTTGGCAACATGGACAAGTTACCGACAACGAATCTGCAATGGGGAATACTGGTCTATCTGGGGGTAATCGCTTCGGGGTTGGGGTATTTCCTCTGGAATAAGGGCGCAACCCTGGTGGATGCCGGCACCCTGGCGATCATGAACAATGCGCTGATTCCAGCCGGGCTGATTGTCAACCTGCTGATCTGGAATCGCGATGCCGATCTGGTACGTTTAAGTATCGGTGGCGGGGTGCTGCTGGTGTCGCTGCTGGTGCATGAGTTCTGGGTGAAAAAACCGCAAAACGTTGCCCCCTCCAGCGGCTAAAAAATCAATCTCGCTGTTCCGCTTTACGCTGACGCCTGAGCGCCAATTCTTCCAGTAGCGAAACAATAAGCAGGATGGTGACCCCGACACTGATAGCACTGTCAGCCACATTAAAGGCCGGCCAGTGGTACTGATACCAGTGGACGCCGATAAAATCGACCACCTCGCCCAGTCGGATGCGGTCGATGACATTGCCGATGGCGCCGCCAAAAATCAACCCAAGCGAGAAGTGCATCCACTTGGCTGTCACCGGCAGGGTCCGCAGATACCAGAGAATCCCCACCACCGCAATCAGGGCTACCATCAAGAAAAACGGCAAGCGCCAAGTGCTGTCGGCAAGAATTCCAAAGGCTGCGCCGGGGTTGCGCACATGGGTCAGGTAGAGGTGATTCTCGATCAACACCTTGAATTGCCCGAGGGTGTAGTTACGCTCAAAGTAAAACTTGGTCAACTGATCCAGGACCAGAACAAGCAAGGCAATACCTGAGAATATAACGTATTTTTTCATTTTACTGCGTCGCCACGGCCGCGACACAGCGCGAGCAAAGGCTTGGATGCTCGGCATAATCCCCGACGCTGGTGGCATAATTCCAGCAGCGTTCACATTTACTGCCCTCGGCACCAACAACCTGGACTTTGAGCCCCGGCACCTGGGTTGACTCTACCGCCTCCGCGGCATCTTCAGTCAACTCGACCTGCGATACAATAAAATAGGCCGGTAGCAGCGGCAGATATCTGCTCAGTACTTCACGATATTCTGTCGGAACCTGGAGCACGACCTTGGCCTCCAACGACTGACCAATCAGTTTTTCCGTCCGTGCTTTTTCCAACTGCCGTGAGACCTCGTTGCGCACCTTGAGCAGACGCTCGTAGGTTGCTTCCAGGGCATCATCCAGATCTGCCGTGACAACCTCGGGAAAAGATGCCAGATGAACACTTACAGGACGCTCACCGGGCAGGCGTTGCCAGATTTCATCAGCGGTAAAGCTCAACACCGGCGCGATCAAGCGGGTCAGGGTATCAACAATGCGGTACAAAGTGGTCCTGGCACTACGGTATTCGATGCTTGAGGGGGCACTGGCGTACAAACGATCTTTAAGAATATCAAGGTAAAAAGCACTTAAATCGATACTGCAGAAGTTGTGGACAGCATGATAGAGCGTGTGGAATTCGTATCGCTCATAAGCTTGTCGTACCCGCTGGGTCAAGCGGGCCAGCCGCGACAAGGCCCAACGGTCCAGTTCCAGCAGCTGCGATGAATCAACCTGATCGTCGGCAGGGTTAAAGTTGTTCAGGTTGCCAAGCAGATAACGGGCGGTATTGCGGATGCGCCGATAGGCATCGGACAAGCGTTGCAGGGTTTCATCGCCGAGGCGGATATCGTCACGGTAGTCGGTAGCAGCGACCCACAGGCGCAGAATCTCAGCACCGTACTTTTTGATGATTTCATCCGGTGCAATGACATTTCCCATCGACTTGGACATGGGCCGGCCGGCCTTGTCAAGTACGAAACCGTGGGTCAGTACTGCCTTGTAGGGGGCGCAGTCTCTGGTGCCGACCGATTCCAGCAGGCTGGAATGGAACCAGCCACGGTGTTGATCCGATCCTTCCAGATAGAGGTCGGCGGGGCTGTGAAGCTCATCCCGCAACTCACAAACAGCAGCGTGAGATACCCCGGAATCAAACCAGACATCAAGGATATCGGATTCCTTGGTAAAACCATCGTGGTTACAGGCCGGGCAGCGGGTACCGACCGGGAGCAGTTCGGCGGCATCCTTCTCAAACCAGACATCGCTGCCCACCGCGTCAAACTGGTCGGCAATATGGTGCATGATGGCACCATCGTTGAGAGCTTCACCACACTTTTCACAATACATGATGGTGATGGGAACTCCCCAGCTGCGCTGCCGACTGACACACCAGTCAGGACGGGCCTCGATCATGTTATAGATGCGATCACGCCCCCAGGCCGGAATCCACTCGACCCGTTCAATCGCCTCAAGAGCCTTGTGACGCAGATTGTTGTGTTCCATGCTGATGAACCACTGCTCGGTTGCGCGAAAAATAACCGGTTTTTTACAGCGCCAGCAGTGGGGATAGCTGTGGCTGAGGTCGCTCTCATGCAACAGGGCCCCGACCTCAAGAAGCTTGTCGTTAACTGCGCGGTTGGCTTCAGCCAGCTTCATCCCGCCGAACAGTTCCAACTCCGGGCGATAGCGACCATAATCATCCACCGGATTGTAGATCTCCAGACCATACTTGAGACCGATCACATAGTCATCATGACCGTGCCCGGGAGCGGTGTGGACACAACCGGTTCCGGCTTCGAGGGTCACGTGGTCACCGAGCATGATCAGGGAATTGCGCTCATAGAGGGGATGACGGCAGTTTTTATTCTCGAACTCCGCCGCATCAAGGGGGGCAACGACCAGGGATCCTTCAAGACCAAGGGCTGATTCTACCTTTTCGCGCAGTCCTTCGGCAATCACCAGGTAATCAGTCCCCGTGTCAATCACCACGTAGGGCAGTTCCGGATTCAGGCTGATCCCCAGGTTGGCTGGAATCGTCCAGGGCGTTGTCGTCCAGATGACAAAACTCAAGGGTTTGTCGGTCAGATGCGCCAAGGACTGCGGCAAGGTATCGACATAGGGAAATTTGACATAGATCGAAGGAGAGCTATGGTCAGCATACTCGACTTCAGCTTCAGCCAGAGCGGTGACACAGGAGGCGCACCAGTGAATAGGTTTTTTCCCTTTAAACAGGGAACCGCGTTCGGCCAGGCGCGCAAGCTCACGGGCGGTGGTCGCTTCATAGCCGGTGGTCATGGTCAGGTAGGGGTCGGTCCAGTTACCGAAAATTCCCAGGCGTTGAAACTCCTCTGACTGGGTTGCAACCCACACCTTGGCATATTCACGGCATTCACGGCGGAATTCGCTCTTGCTCATCTCTCGCTTCTTTTTGCCGAGTTTTTTATCAACCATCAGCTCAATCGGCAAACCGTGGCAATCCCAGCCCGGCACGTAAGGAGCGTGAAATCCCTCCATCCGCTTGCTTTTGACAATAATATCCTTGAGCAGTTTGTTCAGGGCGTGTCCCATGTGGATATGGCCGTTGGCGTAGGGGGGCCCATCATGCAGGATAAATTTCTGCTTGCCGCTATTGGCTTCTTCAAGCTGACGGTTGAGATCGGCCTGTTGCCACTGAGCGAGGATTTCCGGCTCCCGCACCGGCAGATTGGCACGCATGGGGAAATCGGTTACGGGTAAATTGAGGGTGTCTTTATAGTCCATGAATGATCTCTCCACGGGGCTTGAAATGCCCTGATGATATATTGTTGTCCAGCCTAATCTTGTGCGCTTTGTCCCATCAGCCGCGCCCACAACATCCCCAGATGCTCATGAATCAAGGCATCAGTGCGGGCCAGGGCTTCACCGTCGGGGAATCTCCATAACCGTCGGGTCGGCTTGCTGAGGTGGCCGGTCGGTGCAGGGGTGGGTTCAAGTCCGGCGCCGCGAAACAGCTCCATGGAACGCGGCATGTGGGTCGCTGAGGTCACCAGCACCAATTCTGCATCAGCAAAAAGTTCTGCAATCAGTTGTGCCTCTTCGGCGGTATCACGCGGACCGACAAAGGTCAGAATATCTTCATCAGGAACGCCCAGCGCAAGAGCCAGCTCTCTGAGTTTTTCCGGATAGGCCACCGGATCGGGGTTCATACCATGATAGCCGGTAAAGATCAGGCGACTGCCGGGGTTCTGTCGATAAATACGAATTCCTTCGGTCAGTCGGACAATGGCGGTCGCACTCAACTCGCTGGTCAGAGGCTGATCAGCCACCGTCTGGTGCCAGCTGCCGAGAACCGCAATGACATCAGGCGAGCTGCTGCCCTGTTCATAGGCCGGGTAGCGTGTTTCCAGATCGGCGATCCAGCGACTGCTCAAAGGCGCGTAACTACTGACAAACAACAGGGCGGTAGCAACAACCACACAAACGATTCCAAACCAGCGGTTTTTACGGCGCAGCAGGGAAGGAACCGCCAGTAGCAGCAATAACAGGGTTATGGGAACCGGTGTGAGAAAATCTCCCAGGATTTTTTTCAGCAGAAACAGCAGATGATCCATCGGTCAGTATCCAGACAAGAAAAAAAGCTTAAAACAGCGGGAGCTTAGCGCAGAACCAGGAATTGTTCAAGCCACCTGAGTGGCATAATGACAGATATCTTTAAAAAGGCAGGCTGAACACAAGGGGGATTTTCGGCAACGCTCCTTGCAGTGAGTCACAATCAGGGCATGATAGTGCTGATAGAGGGGAACCTCCTGATTCACTCCTGCCATGAACAGGGTACGAATATCATCATAGCTTTCTTTACCTGTCAGCAGCCCCAGGCGACCCAAAAAGCGCCGGGTATAGCTGTCGACGACAAAGGAAGGGCGCCGGCCGGCATAGAGCAGAATCGAATCCGCTGTTTCCGGACCGATACCTGTAAGGGCCAGCAGCTCGTTACGGGCTTCATCCAACTCAAGCAGCAGCAGATTTTCGAGGGATCCACCGTGCTGGTCCAGGACATAACAACAGAAATACTGCAGACGCTGGGCCTTCTGGCGAAAAAACCCGGAAGGGCGGATCAACTGCTCCAGTTGCTCCAGGGGCATAGCCGCCAGCAGCTGTAAATCCAGAGCCTTCGCCGCTTTGAGATTTGCCAGCGCCTTCTCGACATTGTTCCAGTTGGTATTCTGCGTCAAAAAAGCCCCGACAACCACCTCAAAGGGGCTTTGTGCCGGCCACCAGTTACTAAGGCAATACCCCCGACACAAGCGCTGATATACTTCCATGATTGTCGGCATCACCGAAAAACCTTATTAAAGAAGCTCGACTAAAACCGCGCTAAACAAATTGTAACTATTCAGCTATGGCCTTGCGCAGGATAGGGGGTCCTGTGGCAAGGGTGTCTGTCGCCATGGACGGCGACAGCAAGCGGTCATGGATGACGAAAAGCGTCCCTTGACATAGGATCCCCTATCCGGTGCCGAACAGATAGCACAAATTAAACTCACACTTACTGCAAAAATGTCTTTGTCGCAACACAATCCTTCCCCTTCTCAACCCGCTTCCTCTATAATCCCGCACCATGCTTGATAACTTCTCACCAGATTGCCTCGATCAGATGCGCTATGCCATTGCCCAAGCCCGTGGTCGCGAAGTATTTTTTCTCGGCCAGACCGACGCCAGGCTTCGGGTTGTCCAGGTTGAAGTGCTGGCCCGCGGCTCCAAAAAAGCGGTTCCTGCCATCCTCAGTACCTGCTCCCATGGCGATGTCGTTATCCACAACCATCCTTCAGGCAACCTTGAGCCATCACCGGCCGATATCGATGTCGCCGGTCTATTGGGCGACCTGGGTGTCGGCTTTTTCATCGTCAACAACCAGGTCGATGATCTCTACCGGGTGGTGGAACCCTTTGCGGCAAAGAATATCGAACATCTCGACTATGGACAGATTCAGGATCTGCTCGGGCCCGATGGTGTTATTGCCGGCAAGCTGCCCGACTACGAAGAGCGCCCGGAGCAGTTACGCATGGCCTTTGCGGTGGCCGATGCCTTTAACCAGCGGCAACTGGCTATTATAGAAGCCGGCACCGGTACCGGCAAGAGCCTGGCCTATCTGGTCCCGGCCCTGTTATTCGCCCGCGATAATCACGAACGGGTAGTGATTTCAACCCGCACTATCAACCTGCAGGAACAGCTGATCCGCAAGGATATTCCCTTTTTACAGCGCGCCACCGGCATCAACTTTCAAGCCGTACTGGTCAAGGGGCGCAGCAATTATTTTTGCCTGCGGCGCGGCGAAACCGCCGGTTCCGAACTGGGTCTGTTCGACCAGGAGCAAAGCGCCGAGCTGCAACAGATCCTCAGCTGGGCGGCCGGCACGGAAGATGGCTCACGCGAGGATCTGTCCTTTATCCCGACCTACCAGGCCTGGGAGGAGGTGTGCTGCGAGCCCGACCAGTGTGCACGGGTCCGCTGCAGCCACTACAGCCGCTGTTTTTTCCATCGTGCCCGGCGCCAGGCAGCCCGCGCCAACCTGCTGGTGGTCAACCACGCCCTGCTGCTGTCGGACCTGGCGCTGCGCGAACAGACCGATAATTATTCGGCCACCGCTGTCCTGCCGCCTTTTGAGCGGGTCATCCTCGATGAGGCCCACCATCTCGAAGAGGTCGCCACCAGCTATTTTTCTGCCCAGATCACCCGCTTCACCTTTTCACGGGTTTTGGGTCGTCTGCGCCATCCGCGCAAACCTGAGCAAGGGTTATTACCGCGCCTGCTCGATCAACTGGCGCAGGCACTGCCGGACAGTGCTGACATCCTCTACCGCAATTTCCATGAAGCGATTGAGGAGTTAACCAACCGCCGCCAGCGCCTTTATGAACTCTCTATTGATGAAATGCAGGCGATTGCGTCAGAATTACCGGCAGCCCTTGGCAAAAGTATTGGTAACGGCAGCGAGCTCAAACATCGCATCCTCGGCGATTTTTTAACGACAGAGTTGTGGCAACGCCTGTGCCGGCGACTGGAAGGGCTACGCAACGAAACCGTACGGCTTGAAGAAGGGTTGACCGCCCTGTTACGTCTGGCGACAACGCTGCCTGATAACATTGCTGAAAAAGTGGGCCCGACCCTGACTGATCTGCGTGGCATGACCGGTCGTTTAAGTGTCATCGCCGGTGAACTGGCATCCTTTCAGGCCGCCACCCCCGCCAACTGCTTGTGGATTGAAATCCGTGAAGGGCGAATCGGGCGCGGCAAGGGACTTCTGACCAGCCTCTGTCAAGCGCCTCTGGATGTCGGCACCAGCCTGAAAAACGCCCTTTATGATCGGGTTCAAACCCTGATCATGACCAGCGCAACCCTGACCGTGGCCGATTCATTTGCCTATTTCTGCGCCCGCACCGGCCTGAATCACACCGAAAGCGGGCGGCAAAAACAGCTGGCCCTACACTCTCCCTTTGATTATCAGCGGCAAGCCCTGGTGGTTGTGCCGACGGACATCCCGGAACCGGGGCGCCCGGGATTTGCCGAAGGAGTCCGCGATGCCGTCGAAAAAGCGCTGCGCATCAGCCAGGGACGCAGTTTTGTACTTTTTACCTCTTATGCCCTGCTGCGCGATGTCCATGATCAGCTCGCCCCCATCCTCGAAGCTCAACGTCTGCGCTGCCTGCGCCAAGGGGAAGAAAATCGCCATCACCTGCTCAAACGCTTTGCCGAAGAGATCTCCAGCACCCTGTTTGGTACCGACTCCTTCTGGGAAGGGGTCGATGTACCCGGCTCCTCGTTAGAACAGGTGATCATCACGCGGCTACCCTTTAAGGTGCCCACCGAGCCGGTACTGGAGGCCCGTTGCCAGGCCATCACCGCTGCCGGCGGCGATCCCTTTATGGAATATACCGTGCCTCAGGCCGTTATCCGTTTTAAACAGGGGTTCGGCCGCCTGATTCGCCATCGCAGTGACCGTGGCGTGGTCCTGATCCTTGACAGCCGGGTGGTCAAGCGCGGTTATGGACGAATTTTTCTTAAATCTCTGCCGCCGGCACCAATAATCCGTGGTTCAACAGAAGAAGTTTTTGCTACACTACAACAGTTTTTCAATCCCCTTAAATCAACAAAGGAAACATGATGAGTTTTTTCTGCAGATCGATCCTGATACTTGTGCTATTGGTCCTGCTAGCGGCCTGCGACAACCCTGCCGGTCTTAACCCCCTACGCCCCAACGACAAAATCCTCGCCTTTGGTGACAGCCTGACTACCGGCACGGGGAGTGATGTCAACAGCAGTTACACCGCCCAACTTCAACGACTGATTGGCCGCAACATCATCAACGCCGGCGTCCCCGGTGAAGTCAGCGCCGATGGCGCACGCCGCTTGCCGGGACTGCTCGACACTCACAACCCGAGTCTGGTTTTGATCATGCACGGCGGCAATGACCTGCTGCAAAAGCGCGATAAACGGCAGCTCAAGGAAAATTTACGACGGATGTATGAGGCCGCCAACCAGCGCAATATCCAGGTGGTCTTTATTGCCGTTCCCAAGCCCGGGCTGATGATCCAGGATGCTCCACTGTACAGGGAACTGGCCGATGAGGTTGGGGCTCAGGTGCTTGAAGGAGCATTGTCTGACCTGATGAAAACCAATGTTTACAAAAGCGATGCGGTTCACCTTAACGCAGCCGGCAATGAAGCCCTGGCCCGCAAGATCGCTGATTTTCTGAAACTTAAGGGTGCTATCTAACAAAATAACGAGGGGGGAAAGATGCAACGTATCAAAGACTGGCCTGCCGACGAACGCCCGCGGGAGAAACTGCTGGCGCGTGGCGCCGATCATCTGACCGATGCCGAATTGCTGGCATTGATTATCCGTACCGGCGATTCTTCGAGCAAAAACAGCGTGGTTGATCTGGCCCGCGGGCTATTGCGGCGTTTTGGTTCTCTGCGCCAACTGGCAGCCGCCACCATCGCTGAGCTCTGTGAGCAACCGGGTATCGGCCCGGCCAAAGCAGCTGAAATTCAGGCAATGTTCCAGATCGCCCGGCGCTTTTCCGACCAACGCCTGCAACCGGGGCAAACCTACCGGAGTTCTACCGACGCCTTTTATCATTTCCATGAACGCCTGTGCGACTACCGTAAAGAGGTATTTCTGGCGCTGTTACTCGACACTAAAAATCGTCTGATCCGTGAAGTACAGATTTCCGAAGGCAGCCTGAACGCCAGCATTGTGCACCCGCGCGAGGTGTTTTCTCCGGCTCTGAAGGAATCGGCGGCGGCAGTACTCTTTGTTCACAATCACCCGTCGGGTGACCCAACCCCTAGTCGCGAAGATATCGAGATCACCAGTCGCCTTAAACAGGCCGGTGAACTCCTCGGCATCCGCGTGCTGGATCACATCATTATTGGAAACGGGGCCTATATCAGTCTGGCAGATCGGGGAGAGTTGTAACCGGGCAGTTCAATCGATATCGTAGTCCTTGATCTTGTACATCAGCGCCCGCAGGCTGATTTCCAGTAATTGCGCCGCCTGGGTACGATTACCGCCGGTTCGCTCCAGGGCCTGACGGATGTATTCTTCTTCCAATTGCCGCGAAGCGATCTTAAGGGACAGATCCTCTGCCGGTGAGGCATCCCTGGGTCGCGCCGCCGGCCCCAAGGGGGGCAAATCCAGCTCGTCAGTAACGTTAAAGATCAGGGCTTTTTCCAGATAGTTTTCAAGTTCACGAATATTTCCCGGCCAGTTATGACGGCATAATTGCCCAATGGAGCTATCAGCCAGCAAGGGCGCCGGCCGATGTTCACGGGCGCAGATACGCTGCAGAAAATATCGTGCAAGCACCGGAATATCAGCGCAGCGCTCACGCAGGGGAGGAATATGCAAGTCAACCACCGCCAGCCGGTAATAGAGGTCACTGCGGAAATTTCCAGTCTGCACTGCCTCCCATAAATCGCGACCGGCCGCCGCGACCACCCGCGCGGACACCTTTTCCGTGCGGGTTCCTCCAACCTTGCGGACTTCACCTTCCTGCAGCACCCGCAGCAGTTTTGGCTGTAACTCCAACGGCAGATCAGCAATTTCATCAAGCAACAGGGTGCCATTTGCGGCAATGGCGAACAGTCCCTGTTTTTCCCGGTCGGCACCGGTAAATGCCCCTTTGACATGACCAAAAAGTTCACTTTCCAGCAAGCCGCTGGTCAGAGCACTGCAGTTGATCGCCAGAAATTCCCCGGTCCTGCCACTTTCACTGTGCAGGGCGCGGGCAATCAACTCCTTACCGGTACCGGTTTCCCCCTTGATCAGCACCGGTGAATCGGTGGCAGCTACCTTGCTCACCTGGTCAAGGAGCAGCTTCATCTGTGGACTGTCGTGAATAATATCAGCGATAGAAAATCCCGTATGATAGCGAGACAGGGCCTGTTTGAGGCTGACATTTTCGTGTTGCAGATATAAGCGTTCTTCAGCCTTGCGTAAGGTCAGGATAACCTCATCCGGTTTAAAGGGTTTGGAAATATAGTCATATGCGCCGGACTTGATACATTCAAGGGCAGTGTCGATGCTGCCATAGGCGCTCATCATAATGATGGTGGCCTCCAGCGCCGTGACCTCCGAATGCTTGAGGAAGGTCAGACCATCCATATCGGGCATGCGGATGTCAGAGAGGATCAGATCAAATTTTTCTTTACGAAGCCGTGCTAACGCTTCAACACCATTAGCGGCCTCGGTAATACGATAGCCTTGCTCTTCAAGAACCAGGCGCAGCATATGACGCATGGATGCCTCGTCGTCAATAATCAGCAGATTCCGGTATTTCCCAACCATGGCAATCCTCTAGTGTCATTATTACTGTGGCCAGGCAACAGGCCTTGTTGGTATTGGCAATGACCATTTCTGCGCGATGAAAGCACTCGTCGCCAAGAAGAATAGCCATGTTTTCGCGGATGGGCAATCAAAAGAAAAAAGGAGGTTCAACAACAAAGGGACGAGCTGTCGGCCCGTCCCTTTGTTGTTGACTGAAATAATTTATCGAATCAATCAAAATGCTTTCGCAAAAAGTAACAAAAGCGATGGCTAAGCAAAAAGCGCCAAATGCAAGGCGCGCAATTGTCGAACAATGAGGCGTACTTACGTACGTCGAAGCCGTGAGACAATTGCAGCAACGCAGCAGTTGGTGAGTTTTTGCGACGCCATCAATCAGGGTGTCCAGATCTTCAGCAAGGCAGTCGCCATATCGGCCGGCGAGTCAGCAACACTGATACCACACTCGGCCAGGAAAGCCTTTTTACTGGCAGCATCACCCTTGCCCCCGGAGATAATCGCACCGGCGTGGCCCATGCGCTTACCCGCTGGGGCCGTGGCACCGGCAATAAAAGCAGCAACCGGCTTGGTCATGTGATCACGCACATAGGCCGCAGCCTGCTCTTCGGCATCGCCTCCGATTTCACCGATCATGATCACAGCTTTAGTGGCCGGGTCGGCTTCGAACATTTTCAATACATCGAGATGGCTGGTTCCATTAACCGGGTCACCACCGATACCAACGCAGGTGGTCTGACCGATATCACGCGTCGTCAATTGCCAGACAGCTTCATAGGTCAGGGTTCCGGAGCGGGAAACAACCCCGACCGGACCGGCCTTGTGAATGTAGCCGGGCATGATACCGATTTTGCATTCACCGGGAGTAATCACACCGGGGCAGTTGGGGCCGATCAAACGGCAGTTGCGCCCTTCCATGTACTTTTGAACCTTGACCATGTCAAGCACCGGAACCCCTTCGGTGATACAGATCACCAGTTCAATGCCGGCATCAACCGCTTCCATGATCGCATCAGCACTGCCGACAGGCGGCACGTAAATGACTGATGCGGTGGCACCGGTTTCTTTGACCGCATCTTCCACTGTATTAAAAATCGGGAATCCGTCAACACTGGTTCCACCCTTACCGGGAGTGACCCCTCCCACCATCTGGGTGCCGTAATCCCGTGCACCCTGGGCGTGGAACAGTCCTGTTGCACCGGTGATCCCCTGAGTAATAACCTTGGTATTTTTATCGATCAGAATACTCATCGCTTTTTCTCTCCTTAGCCGTTGACAGCTTTGACAATTTTTTCGGCAGCGTCAGCCAT
>JAWOFG010000119.1:0-10017 GCA_046482365.1 Pelovirga sp.
ATTTCACCAGCCCCCTGGGTGTTGCCCTGGCTCTGGTCAGTACGGTCGTCTGGGCTCTCTACTGGATCTACAACACCCGCGATCAGCGTGATCCGGTCGTTGCCCTGTTCGTTAATTTTGTCTTCAGCTTCCCCTTTGTTCTGGGATACTACCTGCTGAGTAGTGATTTCCGCCGACCACCCCTGGAAGGCTTACTGGGGGCCGCCTATGTCGGCACCTTTGAGATGGGGGCCTGTTTTGTGCTGTGGCTGATGGCAATGAAACTGACTGACAATACCGCCAGGATCAGCAACCTGATCTTTCTCTCTCCGTTTTTGTCCCTGGTGTTCATCTACTTCTTGCTTGGCGAAAAAATCCTGCCGGCAACCTTTGTCGGACTGGTTCTGATCGTTGCCGGACTGCTCTGTCAACGATTACGATAAGATATTCCTGCAAGGAGCGGCTTACCGCCAGCCGACTATCCCTTAACTTTCCCGTCACTTTGTTGTACTTTGTAGTATTACGTCGTCACCCTGTTCAGTCCTGGAGCCTTAATGACAATAAAAAACCCGTGGATTTTCGGAGCAATCGGACTGTTTCTGACTTTCCTGATAACGGGACACAGTCTGTATCAGCAAAGACAGCTTGTCATCGATGCGGCCGAGGATGAGTTGACTGCTGTCCTGACCGAACTGAGGGTCGAATGGTCTCAGACGACAGCAGAACTGGAACAGACGTTGAACGGTTTTCAGAACTATCTGGAACTGACCGAACAGATGTCGGAACCGGATCCTTCGTCATTACGACGAACAATGGATTCTCTGGTTCTTGGCAACCATTATATTGTCTCCCTGGTTGTTGCCGATTTCACTGGTCAGGTTCTGCACTGGACCAACAGCGGCCCCAAACCGAACCTCAGTGAGCGCGATTACTTTAAAGTTCACACCAGCAATCTTATTGACGGTGTCACTATCAGCGCCCCTCTGCCGTCTCTCATGAGCCCCGGACAGTTCGTCTTCGGTGCCAGCAAAGCAACACGCCATCCCGACGGTACCCTGGACAAGGTTTTGATCGCTATCATCGATACATCCAGGCTGTTTCGTCTGCTGGAGAACGTACGCTCCAGTCAGCATCAGATCCTGACGGTGCTCTCTAGCCGCGCTGACATTTACGCGCGAATGCCTGATGATGACGGGAAAGTTGGCAGCCGACAGCCCGATCTGCTGAAAACTCAACAGGCTGACAATATAAAGGACAATAGCTCAGCAATCGTCACGGTCGATGGCCGCAAGCACCTGGTGATGATCCATCACCTCGATTGCTGTCAGCTGCATATCCGGGGAGAAATTCCTCTGGTCGTCGCCCTTGAATCCTGGAAAAAGAGCGCCCTGATCATCGTTGCTGCCGGAACAGCCATCGCCTTGATCCTGCTGTGGCAACTCATACGCCTGCTGCATTTTTACAAACGCGAGCAGCAACTGGCAGATCAACTCCACCAGGCCTCTCGCCAGGATCCCCTGACCGGCCTTCCCCTGTTCCCGACGGATCGCAACCATGAGATTGACGATAGCGACAGTCTTCCGGCGATGGCATTAATCACGATTGGACCGGATCGTTTTTCAGATTTTCTTCAACATTTCGGTGAGCAGGCTGCTGACGATCTGCTGGTACACTGTGCCCGTTCCCTGGAAAAACTTGCACCGCCTCATGCCCACCTCTATCGGGCTTCAGGCAGCAGCTTTTGCCTGTCATTTCCAGAGACCGACCGCGAACAAGTCCTTATCATGGCAGAAAAAATACGCAAAAATCTCGCTGCGGAACCGTTCAACCATACTGACAACGAAGCAACACTGGCCATCTCAGCAGGGGTCACTATCTGGAACGGCCGCAACGCGGAAATCTCCGCAGCTGTGCAACGTGCCGGTGATGCCCTGTCCATGGCCAGGAAAAACGGCGGTGACCAGGTTTATTGGCTGGCTGAACGTGAATCCTGGCTGGAGCGTAAACAATCATGATCAGATTACTCAAGCGGCTCAACAACCAGCTCGTTACCCTATCTTTACTGCTCCTCTGCGTGGCCCTGGTTTCTCTGGTGCCGTCAGACCGGGCACATGCCAATGCGACCACAGTACTCAGGGTTGGCCTGATTCCGGAGCAAGACCTCTTTGTCCAGAAGAAGCGTTACCAGCCCCTGTTCGACTACCTGGAACAAAAACTCAATATTCAAGTTGAAGTACAAATCCTCTCCCGCTACGGCAACCTGATTGATAATTTCACTGAGCTGGAACTGGATGCTGCTTTTTTCGGCAGCTTTACCGGTGCCCTGGCCATTAAAAATCTGGGGATGATCCCCCTGGCACGCCCCCACCATATCGAGGGTCTATCCAGCTATTACGGATTGATTTTTGTCCGCAAACAAAGTGGTATCCGCTCCGCCGAGGACATGTACGGCAAGAGGATGGTTTTTGTCGATCGGGCAACCACCGCCGGCTATCTTCTGCCCCTCGACTACTTCAAGCAGAATGGCATTACAGATTATTCAACCTGGTTTGCAGAATACTACTTTGCCGGTACCCACGAAGACGCCATTCTCGAAGTTCTTAAGGGACATGCCGATGTCGGTGCCGCCAAAAATACAATATTTTACCAGCTCGCTCGCGACAATCCACAGATCCTTGACAGTCTCGAGATTCTGGCGACATCACCCCATGTCCCGGAAAACACATTTGGCGTCCGCAGTGACCTTCCCAGTGGGCTCGCTACCCTGCTGCGCGAACATCTGCTGTCGATGCATCAGACCGCCGAAGGACGAATGGTTCTTGACCTCCTTGGCGCACAGCGTTTTTTGATAACCACCGCAGAGGATTATCAACCGGTTTTCGACTATACCGAGCACCTTGGCATGGACTTGTCTTCTTACCAGTATATCAATGAGTAAAAGCGTACCGATGTTAGCAGGAGCAACCACATGAAGCGGCGGATATTGACTGGAGCAATTCTGGCGCTGTGCTGTTTCATTCTTGGCGGCGCCTACATATTCCAATCCGTTTCATCATTGACCAGTCAACTGGAGCGCCTGGCCGCCTTTCACCAGGTTGAAACCTTACGCAAATCGCTGGAAAACCGGATACGCGCCGTTCAGTCTGATCTGTTGCTGCAGAATCTGGCGCAACCGGTGCAATTCAACAAATTCATCAATGATGCGGAAGCCGTACAGCAAAGCGTTCTCAATTGTCAAACCTGTCACCACAATGCAGCAACCAGCCGCTACCTTGAACAGCTTGCCGGACAAACCGATCTCTATCTCAAAAATATCAGCAGAACCCTGACCTTGCGTTCTAATCAGGCAAGGATCGAACAGAGCCTTCAGGAAGCCTATCAACAGGGAGAATCTCTTCTCGGTCTGTCAGATGAAGTCTTATCACTGACAACCCAGGCAAGCGCAGAGCACACCAGGCTGGTTCAGGATTCCGTAGACAAAACCCGCCGGAAGATCCTTACGCTGGTCACTGTAGGGCCTGTACTCATCATTATTCTGGTGTGGTTCTTTATCAACCGCTATCGCGGCTCCATTGCGGCATTGATCGGCGGAACCAGAGAGCTGGAAAAGGGCAACCTGGACTATCGAATTCCCACCGGTCTCAAGGATGAGTTTCAAGTCCTGGCCAAGCGCATTAACAAGATGGCGGCAAATCTCAATAAAGAAAAACAATATACTGAGTCCGTTCAGCGCCTGTACCGCAGCTTGTTCGACAGTGCCAGGGACGCTATCTGCATTATCGACACCCGCCCGGAAGGTTTTGGTAAAATTCTGACCGTTAACGCTGCCGCAACGGAACTCTACGGATACAGCATGGATGAAATGTTAACCATGAGCTGTGACCAGTTATCACCCGACACAGATGCTCCTGCGTTTCGCGAAAAAATTAATCAAATTATCGCCGGAACCTGGACACGCGGCACCGTCACCCGCCGGCGCAAAAATGGCAGCCACTTCCCGGCAGAGGTCAGTGCCGGCACCATGCTCCTTGATGACAACACTTATGTATTGACCTTTACCAGAGATATCAGCGAAAGCGAGCAGGCAAAAAAAGAGCTCCTCCACGCCAACCAGATGGCCATTGCCGGTCAAATGGCTGTGGGCCTGGCCCACGAAATCAAAAACCCCCTTGCCGGCATCAAAGCGACCGTGGAGGTCTTGTCGGCGGAACTTGACCTCAGTCCAGACGACAGCGCGCTGTTCGAACGCATTGTCAAAGAAGTCGAGCGCATGGAACGCCTACTGAAAGATCTGCTGAAATTTGCCCGTCCCCCACAGCCTCAACTGGAAATGACCAACCTCAACCGTGTACTTGAATACACTGTAAAAAGTGTCGAATTGTCGGCTTCACGATCAACGCCGGGGAAAATCCTCTTTGTCCACGAATTTGACCCGCGTCAACCATTGATTGAAATAGATGCTGCTCAGTTACAACAGGTCTTTCTCAATATCTATTTGAACGCCGTCGAAGCATTGACGGGGCAAGGACAGATCACCACCCGCACCAGATTACAGGAAGCAGAAAACACAGTTCAAATTGACATCGAAGACGACGGTCCCGGCATCCCGGAGGCGACCATGGAAAAGATCTTCACCCCCTTCTTCACGACCAAAAGCAAGGGAACCGGCCTGGGCTTGTCAATCTGTCGGCGCCTGATTGATCAGCACAAAGGCACAATTAATGCATTACGAAAACCGGAGAAAGGAACCCTGTTTGTCATTACCCTACCCATCAAACAGCCCCAAAACGGAGCCTGAGATGAACAAAAAAGGTCGTATTCTTCTGCTTGATGATGACGAGCTGATTGTGTCTATGCTTGCCCGTCTGCTCGCTAAAGAAGGGTACGTCACCCACACCCTGCACAGCTCCGAAAACGCCATTGAAAAAATCATCTCATGGCAGCCCGATCTGGTTCTTCTTGATATCGATCTACGGGAAGAAATAACCGGACTCGACCTGTTGCGCGAGCTGAAAGAAGAAGGGGCCGAATTTCCCATCGTCATGCTGACCAGTGATGATTCCCGGGATGCGGCGATCAAAGCTCTCCGTTATGGTGCCGCAGACTACCGCAACAAACCCTTCAATATTGAAGAAATCAAGATCATTATTGCACAACTCCTCGTCAACGCACGGTTACGTGATGAAGTGGCCTATCTCAAACAATCGGTATCCGACACCCAGATCAAAAACTTTATCGGAGAATCGCCGGCGATTCTGTCACTACTTGACAACGCACGTAAAATTGCGCGGGCCGGGGTTTCTTCCGTGCTGATCACCGGCAAATCAGGAACCGGCAAAGAGGTTCTCGCTCGCCAGATCCATCAATGGCGCTTTGCTGACAAAGCTGATATCGGCAATATCCCCTTTATTGCTATTAACTGTACGGCACTGCCGGAGAACCTGATCGAGGGAGAACTGTTTGGTCACGTCAAAGGCGCCTTCACCGACGCCAAATCAGATAAAAAAGGGGTCTTCGAGCTGGCCGACGGCGGCACCCTGTTGCTGGATGAAATTGGTGACATGCGTCCGGATCTTCAAGGCAAACTCCTGCGCGTCCTTGAAGAACGCACTGTCCGCCGCGTCGGCGGCAAAGTCGATCTATCCATTGATATCAATATCATCGCCTGCACCAATCGCGACCTGAAAAAACAGATCAATGAAGGAGTCTTCCGTGAAGATCTTTTTTACCGGCTCAACTCTTTCGCCATAGATCTGCCACCACTCAAGGAACGCGGTAACGATGTCCTGCTGCTGACCCAATTTTTCCTGAACAATTTTGCTGTCAAGTACAACAAAAAACCGATCAGATCCATCAGCCCTGAAGCCCGGGATCTTCTGACGATTTATGATTGGCCGGGCAACGTGCGGGAATTACGCAATCTTATCGAGCGTTGTGTGGTCATGGAGGATACTGATGTTTTAACAGCCGAACACCTGCCCACTCACGTCAACGGGCAACATACCGGACCTGTCGAGCGCAGAAAAATCTTCCAGCTGATCTTGCCTGACGAAGGAATAGCCCTTGAAAAAGTCGAGCGTGAATTCTTGCAGCAAGCTCTGAAGCGCACCAACAACAACATGACCAGGGCGGCAAAGCTGCTGGACATGACCTATGATGCCTTTCGCTATCAGATCAAGAAGCACCAGCTGGATTGATCAACACCACCAGCAGCAAACACCACCACTCCACCCTCCTGTACCTACCCTCACCCTCAGCCTCAAGGTCAGTGCAATCGTTCCATTACCCGGCATTGTTTCATCCCTGCCGTGCAGCGATCTGGTGATATCACCAGATTTTACCTGGTGATATCACCAGATTTGGTGATATCACCAGCCAAACCAATCATCTCCCCCCGGCTAACCCCCTGGAATATCGAATATTAATATTTTCATTTGCTTGGCATGCTTTCTGCTCAACAGGTCAGAGCGTACCTGCGCAAAAGCACAGTAATCGGCAACCAACAGACACAAAAATGAAAAATGTGCGTATTCGACTGTAGTTAAATCGACAACATGAATTGTGATTATTTCTCACCGTCGACAGAGCTGCCACCGTTTTTGCCCACCAGACTACCTGGGCGCAAAAACACTCTGTCGACGGCAATCGCACCCGTAAAAAAGGAGGTCTCATGAAATTCTGGCAGGGTCTTACCTGTAGCCTGGCATGTGTCGCACTGGCGTTGTTGCCGGCGGTTCATGTCGACGCAGCATCGGTTTCGGGTCGTTCCAGTACAGTCCTGGAATGGTTCGATACAGCAAGCGAAGACACCGCGGTTCCGGCATTCCAGTATCTACGGTTGAACGTCCGGGATATTGGCGCTGAGGGCTACAACTTCTACACCTACGGCCGCCTCGGCTACGATCTGGCTGATGAACTCAGCAGCAACAGTAATTATGCTGACAGCCGCCTGTATCTGGCCTATCTGGAGAAAAAGGGGTTTTTAACCAGCGCTCTTGATTTTCGCCTCGGTCGCCAGTTTATTTCTACCACCGCCGGCGCGTCAGTTATGGACGGCTTGCGACTTGATTACCGACTGATGGATAACTACCAGCTCACAGTGTTTGGCGGTGGCGACGTTACCTATTATGAAGGTTACAGCGTCAAAGACCTGGTGCTCGGCGCTGAGTTTTCCGTCAGTGACCGCTTTTTGAAAAACCTTGACCTGGGTTTTTCCTACGTCACCAAAGTTGATGATGGCCGCCTGGCCATGGAACTGATCGGTTTCGACCTGGAATACGATCTCAATAAACAGTTCTTTTTTTACAGCGAGACCCAATACGACTATCTCTCTGATCGGGTCAGTTATTTCCTTGCCGGGGCCAATTTTTATGCTTCACCCAGATGGTCCGGTCGGCTCGAATATCTTTACTCCCTGCCGGTGTTCTCCTCCACCTCGATCTATTCCGTATTTGCTGTCGATGAATACGAAGAAATCATGGGTGAAGCCACCTACAATATCGGTAACGGCTGGAAAACCTTCGGTCGTTATACACACGAAATGTACCCGGAATTTTCCAATGCCAACGTGATTGAACTGGGGATTGAAAAACGACGGACGGAAAAATACTCCGGCTACTTAACGATGGTGCATCGTGCCGACCGCGACGGACAGGACCTGAAAGGGTTCAAGCTCTATCTGGCCGGACGCATCCTGCAGCAACTGCAGGCCGGTGTGGGTGTTGATGTCGACGTACTGGAACGTTCCATCAATTACTTTGATGGGGAAACCAGCAGCGACGAAACCACCAGCAGCCGCTACTGGGTTGACGCCACCTGGTTCATCACCGACAAGATGGACTTGCAGGCCAAGGCGGAGCGGGTAGAAAGCGACCTCTGGGACTACTACAACCGTGGCCGTATTCGCCTGAATGTCACCTTCTAAGGTAAGGAGCTCATATATGTACAAAAAATTAATATTACTGCTCGCATTGCTCCTGATCGGCATCTCTGTCGCTTGGGCCAATATGCGCTTTGATCACCAGACCCATGTTGACGAGTATGCCGCCGGCATGGACTGCACCACCTGCCACGTGGAGGGCGCTACCAGTATCGTTCCCGATACGGAAACCTGCCTGATGTGCCACGATGAATCCTATGCGGAGATGACCGACCTGGGATCGAACAACACCCACGGCCCCATGTGGGCACGTAATCATGGCAGCATGGCCAAGGGACAGTCGCTGGACTGCACCAGCTGTCACTCCCAGAAATACTGTATGGAATGTCATGTGTCCGGTTTTGCCGATGAGCAGGGCTCCTTCAGCAATAACATGATGAACAGTCACTCCAGTGATTTCCATATCACCCACCCGCTGGCCGCGCGCGGCAACCAGCAGACCTGTGCCGGCTGCCACGAGCCCAGCTTCTGTACCGACTGCCACACCGATTTTCAGGCGCGCATCGGGCGCGCCAACAGTCCGTCGCATGTTCGCACCTTCAACCTTGGTCTTGATGGCGATATTGATGCCATTCATGCCGGTATGGATGTGGGCACCAGTTGTGACGCCTGCCACTCGCAGTCATCCGTTGCACCCAGTTTCCATGACTGGTCTATCGGTCATGCTCGTGAAGCACGTCGCAACCTGGCGACCTGTCAGTCCTGCCACCCCGGCGGCGACGTATGTCTTAACTGCCACAGTGCCAAAGGTGGCGCAGTCGGTTTCAACCCGCACGGTAAAGGCTGGAGCGACCGTAAAAATCGCCTAGACAACGCCAGCGGCGGCAAAACCTGCGTCATGTGTCACTAACATCTCGATATGTTTGACTAACAAACACGGTACAACCACTAAGGAGGTAAAGCATGAAGATCAGGAATTTAACGTATTTGATCGTAGCACTGCTCGCTACGGGACTACTCTGGGGTTGCGGTAGCAGCGGCGGCGGGGGGAGTGATGTCAGCGACCCTGATGGCGAGTTTATGGCTGAGCTCGTCGGCCTTACCAATTGCGTACAATGCCATACCAACGTTACTGATGACTGGCTCGAAGGGCGTCACGCCAATGTTGCGGGACCAGACGATCCACGCCCGAGTCTCCACCTTGAAGGTTCCTCATGCCAGCCCTGTCACAATAACACCTATGACGCGGACAATATGCCGGCGGCTGTTGGTTACTCATTGCGTGATGTCGTTGCCTGTGAGTCCTGTCATGGTGGTGGCGGTGCCCATCGTGGCATCGGGCCTCTCCCCTATCCCAAACCAGGCGTAGCTCAGTGTGCCCAATGCCATGCTGAAGTCGACGAGACAACAGGTGAGTTGATAGCACTGCGGAGTCGTGGCGGCCATACCCCTGCTGGGCTTAATGTTGTTATTGACTATATGGCTTCCGGTCACGCCGATGATCCTCGTGATCGCAGCACAAGAAGTGACACTATTGGCTGTAATCGCTGTCACAGTGATGAAGGCGCCAAGCTTTACGCTCATCTGAATACGATTGAGGACATAACAGACGGCTCTCGTGGCCGTGGTGCCATGCCTCTCGGTGAAGACAACATCAGCAGTATCAGCTGCGCGACTTGCCATGATCCGCATGATGTCGGTGGCGATAAGCTGCTCTTGAGTGCCAGCGCTGATGCTTCAGCGCAGTACAACACCTGTAACCACTGTCATGCCGGAGACAATCTTGATCTGAACTTCCATGAAGGCCATACGGACGATGATGGCCTGCTGGATCGCCAGATTAACGATACCCACTATGATGACCCTGCGACTGGATATAGCACCGGTAAAATCATTGAGGGCTACGTCATTCGCAAGGAAGCCGATACCGCATGTGCTGATTGCCACAATGTTCATAGCGGCGACAACACCATTAACGATCAATGGGCCCGTTCCGCTCACGGCGGCTTCATTCTTGATGCCAAAATAGCCGCTGCTGCAGCTGAAGAAGACGTAGTCGCTGCCGGTAGCAATGACAATGATGGCGAAGCCGGTTATGCTCCAGGCTGGGCTCATTACGACTGGGACGATTCAAACGGTACTGGTCCGAGTAGCAGCAA
>JAWOFG010000224.1:0-3572 GCA_046482365.1 Pelovirga sp.
ACGCTGAACAGCATCAGACCGTAAACCTGAAATTTTTCAGTTGAGTTCATGGCGTTTCCTTGACGAGAGAGTGACGGTCGCAGAGTAGCAAAAAATTTTGCTGCTGCCAATCTTTACAGATATCTTTGCTGGCGGGGTTTCGGCGGCAAGTGCGCTTGGGGATGTGGTTGCTGTATCGGTCAAAAAAGTTCGTCGCGGCGATGCTGTAAGGCTGGAAGTTGCCGTCGGACGTCGTCAAGGCGTTGTTGGCTGAGGTCAGCGATAATCAGTTCACCCTCTGTTACCTCATTTTTGGCCTGCGCGATAATGGTTCCCCAAGGATCAATGATCATACTGTGTCCATAGGTTCTGCGGTCACCGGGATGGCTGCCGATCTGTGCCGGGGCGAGAACGTAGGCCTGATTTTCAATAGCGCGGGCGCGCAGCAGAATTTCCCAGTGGGCGCTGCCGGTAGGCACCGCGAAAGCCGAAGGAACAGTCAGGATGTTGGCTCCGTGGCTTGCGTAATGGCGAAACAGTTCCGGGAAGCGCAGATCGTAGCAGATGCTCAGGCCGATGCGCCAGTTGTCCAGAGTGATTATCTTTGGCGTATTACCGGGTATAACCTGTTCCGACTCGCGGTAAACCCTGTCTGTCAGGTTGCTGTCGAACAGGTGGATTTTGTCGTAAGTAGCGACCAGATGACCGGTGGCAGAAAATACCGGGCAGCAGTTGTGTAATTGTTGCTTCTCGTTTGCCAGCAGCAAGGTTCCAGCGACGATGGTCAGACGATGGCGGCAGGCCTGGTCGGCAAGAAAGGGGAGGACCTTCTGATGGGCCTCGTGGGTGGCAAAGTGTACTTTGCGCTGGCGGTCAGGGTGCATGACGGGGAACATTTCCGGCAGTACTGCCAGAGAAGCATGCTGCCCGGCAGCTTCATCCAGCAAGCGGGCAACGGTGGCCAGGTTACTGTCGACATCGTCCTGGGAGTTAAGTTGCAGGCAGGCGGCACGCATGGCATCTGCTCCTTGTCGTTTGTCTACGTCTCTTTACGAAAGTCATGGCGCCGCCAGATATATGGCAGATCAACAATAGTGCCGGGGGTGGCAATGGTGTAAAGCTTGTCGAGGCAGTCACGCATAACCTGGCGTTGCTGAGCCTGATGGTGTGGTTCCCCGAGGGGATGGCCGAAGGGCCAGCGCAGAAAAACGGTGCGCGGCGGTTTTACCTGCTCGCTGTATTCTCTGACGATACTGATACCGATGGTGGCGATACCGGCTTGCTCAATAACCCGTTGAATCAGTCCCACGGACTGGTTGCAGATGCCTCAGCCGGGGGTTAACAGGGCGATATCAACGTTTTGAGCGCGCAGTTTACGGGCAACCTCCACGGCAGTTTGATAAATCAGTGTGTCGATGTGGGGACCGTCGATATGGCCCATGAAGGAATAGTGGGCTCGGGCGCTACTGCCGAGGATTTTTTCATCAACCAGTTCCTTGAGTCGATCCAGCGGCAGAATAATATTAGGATCTTTATCGGCGTTGCTGTGGTTATAATAATCGTGAGTAATGACAAAATCATCAAACAGGGTGGCGCTGTCCAGTTCGCGGTAGCTTGGATCACCGTCGGAGTCATTCATGTCAAAAGGGATCTGGTGCCGATGATGGATGCCGGCGGTCGTAATCAGTGCCAGCTTCGCCTGCGCCAGAGGAACCGAAGGCTGCGCCCAGGGAATACTGCCAGCATTTGCGCGTGGCGTGTAGCTGTCGGTGAATTTCTTTGCCAGTGTCGGAAAGCGGGTTGCCGCGCGTGCCACCAGCTGGTTTTTTAATCGCGATAGATTCATCATGCTTTGATACTAACCGATAATTCGATCCGGTGTCACCTGGTGCCGGCAGGAGTCGGATGAGCCCTGTTATCGATCGAGGGTTAGAGCATCAGGGCCGCCGCCAGCAGTCCCGGAATAATGGCGGCGCCCATCCACAGGGGAAGAAAAAGGTGATTTTTGATACCGGCAATAAGGGCAAAGAGGATGCCTTTAATCAGGGTATTGGTGGTGCAGGCCAGCAGGATTCCCCTGGCGGCCACATCTTCTGCCAGATCACTTTGGGCTGAGTGTGCCAATGAGAGGGTGATGGCATCCACATCCATCAGTCCGGAGATCAGCGCCAGCGCGTAAATTCCCTGATCGCCAAACCAGGTTTTCGCCGCTTCAGATAGCAATAAAATGGCCGCCAGTAGAAAGCCGATCTTCAGCGCCATGCTGAGTTGCAAGGGGTTTTTGTGTTCAACCGGCAGGTTGCTTTCCGGTCGTTTTTTTTTCTGTTGGTGCCATATCCAGTAAAAAACGCAGAGCAGACCAGTCAACATGATGACCAGCGGAATCCACAGGGGATGGATGAGGGCAGGGTGAACAACCATGACTTCAATCAGCACCCGCGGAAACATGATCGCGGATGCTAGTAAAACAGCACCGGCAAACAGGCTTTTTCCCTGTTCATCCCGTGCAAAGCGGGCCATTGTCAATGTTGTCGCGGTGGAAGAGATCAGCCCGCCGGCGATAGCGGTGATGATCGTGCCGGTTTTTCTGCCGGCCATCTGGATAATCAGATAACCCAGGAAGGAGAGGCCCGACACCAGGACAACCATCCACCAGATCCAGTAAGGGTTGAGGGCGTTCCAGGGACCGTACCCCTGGTTCGGCAGCAGCGGCAGAAGCACGACAGAGATAATCAGCAGCTTGATGCCGGAAAAGAAGTCGCGTGGGGTGATCTTTTTCAGCCAACCATGCAGAACCGGCTTATGTCCGAGCAGGGCCATGACGACGACCGTTATGGCGAGCGCCGGGATCGGTTGATCGTAGGCAGACCAGGCAGCAAGGGCAAAAGTCAACATCATGGTGAACGCCGTGGTGGTACCGATATCGTTGTTGGCACGAACTGATGAAATGTGTGCCGCGATGATCAAGGCTGAAACGGCAAGAAAGACACTGCAAAGAAACCAGACACCGGCCTGTTGAGAAATAAGCGCTGCAACCACGCCCAACAGGCCGATCAGACTGAAGGTGCGGAGACCGGCAACCCGCGCCCCTTCGCCTTCATCCCGGTCACTCCAGCCGCGTTCAATGCCGATGAGTAAGCCGATGGCCAGGGCAACCAGCAGGGTTAGTGCCATATCGTAGGGTTGTTCTATCATGCGGATGACTCTTTCTGTGTGAGATAGTCGATTGTTGCTGAAAAGACATCTGACAAAGAAAGTATAGTCGAAATTTGCTCTTACGTCAGTGCGTGATTGTCGGGCTGAAAAAGAGACTTTTGTGCTGTAGCGCCACAGTATGATTGTTAAGGTTGTTGGGGTATGATCGGTACAGGCCTTTTTTATTACCACTGCACTGTTGGGAATAGGTTTTGATAATGAAGATTCTGTTGACGAAAGGATTGCTGATGATTGCCATGTTGCTGTCGACCATTGTTGCGGCTGGTGCGGAGCAGAAAACTCCAGAACCATCCATCGGTTTGGCGCTGGGTTCAGGGGGTGCCGGAGGGTTGGCTCATATTGCCATGCTGCAGGTATTTGACGATCTTGACATCAAG
>JAWOFG010000229.1:0-7094 GCA_046482365.1 Pelovirga sp.
GTAACCTTCCATGCGCAGGAGTCGGGCTTTTGTGTTCTCCAGGTCAAGGTCCGTGGTCAGCGTGATCTGGTGACCGTGGTGGGTTCGGCAGCGTCTGTCAGCGCCGGGGAATATGTTGAATGCACCGGGGTTTGGCACAACGACCGCACCCATGGCCTGCAGTTCAAAACCAAACAGTTGCAGATCGTGCCCCCCACCACCCTGGAAGGAATTCAGAAATATCTGGGTTCGGGGATGGTCAAAGGCATCGGACCCCACTTTGCCGGGGTGCTGGTCGGCGCTTACGGTGAAGAGGTCTTTACCGTGATAGAAGAGACGCCGGACTACCTGCTGCAACTGCCCGGTATCGGGCGCAAACGCATGGAACGGATTACCGGTGCCTGGGCCGATCAGAAGGTCATCCGCGAGATCATGGTGTTTTTGCAGTCCCATGGCTTAGGCACCGCCCGCGCCGTGCGGATCTTTAAGACCTACAAGGAAGAAGCCATCGCCAAGGTCACGGAAAACCCCTACCGTCTGGCCCTCGACATCCACGGCATCGGTTTTAAGACCGCCGATATCCTGGCTCAGAAACTTGGCATTCCCCCTGACTCCCTGATCCGTGCTCAGGCCGGGGTGCGTCATGTGTTGCAGGAACTCTCCGGTGACGGTCACTGTGCCTGCGCCCGGGAGAAACTGATCGCTGATGCTGTCACCCTGCTGGAGATTCCTATTACAGTGATCGAGGAAGCTGTCGCCCTTGAAGTCGCGGAGGAGCGACTGATCGCCCGCCAGCTCAACGCAGTTGACTGTCTCTACCTGACCCCCATGTACCGGGCCGAATCCGGCGTGGCGGAACACCTGCACCGTTTGCTGCAGGGCAAACCGCCCTGGGGACAGATCGACACCGATAAGGCCCTGCCCTGGGTGCAGGAACAAACCGGCCTGACCCTGTCGGCATCACAACAGGAAGCGATTTGTCTGGCGTTATCCAGCAAGGTCACCATCATCACCGGTGGTCCCGGAGTCGGCAAGACTACCCTGGTCAACAGTATCCTCAAAATCCTTAAGGCCAAGCGTATCCCCACTACCCTCTGCGCCCCTACCGGCCGGGCGGCCAAACGCCTGACGGAATCAACCGGCCTGGAAGCGAAAACCATCCACCGGACCCTGGAGTTTGATCCCAGTATTTTTGGTTTTAAACGGGGACGGGATAATCCGTTGGAAACCCGACTGGTAATCCTGGATGAATCCTCCATGGTGGATGTGGTGCTGATGAATCGCTTGTTGGCGGCGATTCCAGAAGCGGCGACCCTGATCATGGTGGGTGATGTTGATCAATTGCCCTCAGTAGGGCCGGGCATGATTCTCGAAGACATGATCGCCTCGCAAGTCATCCCGACCGTCCGTTTGACGGAGATCTTCCGCCAGGCCGCCGCGTCAAAGATTATTGTCAACGCCCACCGTATCAACCAGGGACAGATGCCCCTGCCCCATGAGCGGGACAAACCGGGAGACTTCTATTTTATCCCGGCAGAGACGCCGGAAGAAATTCACGCGATTTTGCTGCGCACTGTCACAGAACGGATTCCCAAACGTTTTGGCTTAAACCCGGTGCGGGATATCCAGGTACTGACCCCCATGAACCGCGGTGGTCTCGGTGCCCGGTCCTTGAACCTGGATCTGCAGCAACAACTCAATGGCGCCTCCGAACCTAAGGTCACCCGTTTCGGCACCACCTTTTCACCAAACGACAAGATCATCCAAATGGTCAATAACTATGACAAGGAAGTGTTTAACGGCGATATCGGTACCATCATCGCCATCGATATGGAGGAAGGAGAACTGACGGTCGATTATGACGGGCGGCTGATTCCCTATGAGTTCGGAGAGCTTGATGAAGTGGCCCTGGCCTATGCCACTTCGATCCACAAAAGCCAGGGCTCGGAATACCCGGCGGTGGTCATTCCTTTAGCCATGCAGCACTACACCCTGCTCCAGCGCAATCTGGTCTATACCGGCGTAACCCGGGGCAAACAACTGGTGGTGATTATTGGACAGAAAAAAGCGTTGGGCATGGCCATCAGGAACCGCAATGTCACCCGCAGACTGACGGGCCTGAAGCAGATGCTGTGTGAAAACGGAGGTACGCCCTCCTGACCCAACCAATGAATCTACGTCCGGCGACAGGGCACCATAGCCGTGGCGACTGCGGGAACCGCCCTGCCACAATGTTATTACCATGGCAACAATCAGTGCCAGGGCCACGACAATCAGCATAACCGTCCCAC
This sequence comes from Pelovirga sp., assembly GCA_046482365.1. GTDB lineage: Bacteria > Desulfobacterota > Desulfuromonadia > Desulfuromonadales > Geopsychrobacteraceae > Pelovirga. Next base: position 2,271 of record JAWOFG010000229.1, read on the forward strand.
CGGAAGACTTCACACCGCCTCCGATCCTATCTGTTTCATTTGCTAGCTGCCTGGCACCAAACGCCCCATAACACGTATGGCACCCTCTGATGTCGGTTGAACCACGACTATTTCGCCAGAGCGTGGCACGACACCCGTCAAGCCGGTGATATTGACCTGATGGGTGACCAGCACGCGGGGTGGCCCTTGATATGGACGGCTGAGAAACTCTCGCAGGGTGGCGGTCTGTGCAGGACCACGACCAGGCTGGTTAAAAAAAGAATCCAGGGAAGGTAAAGGTACCACCGATCCCAGTTTCAGTAACCGTGCGGTTTCCAGACAGCGGCACCAGCGGCTCGACCATACGTGCGCGCTGGTTATGCCGTTCTCGCGGAACACATTGCCGATCTGACGCGCCTGAAACCTCCCCTCTTCCGAGAGGTTACGCTGGGTCGTGCAATCATCCAGTTTGAAGCCGGCCGGGTCGCCCGTGCCGGGAGCCAGGGCATGGCGGATCAACGCCACGGCCTCGCCTGTACCAAGCGCATTCCAGAGCGTTTCTTCCGTTTCGTCTGCGCGCAGTGGTGTAGTCCAACCCAGCAAGCAAACCAGAGCCAGAATCGTTGAGAGACAACGCCAGAACAATGATGAATTGGTCATTATATCGCACCCCCAGAGACTGTGTACAAGCTTTTTTTACCACGCCTTTGCTGCCACAAACAACGTGGTGGCCACTCAAAAATCACTAATTCCCGTCATTTAACAATCATTACTAAGAACTTAGCACCAGTATGTTTCTTGATACAACATCAGCTTAAAGACGTAGCCAAAACTCAAGAAACAACCTCCATCTTTTCTTCCAAAACAACAATTCTGTTCTCCGTTTTCACCAATGTTTCGCGCAGATCAGCTGCTTTTTGCTTGGCAACAGCAGCGCGTTTTTCGGCGTCGGCATACTGACTTCTTGAATGTTCTAATTCCCTTCGTATGACATCCAATTGTTTCTCTAGTTTAAAAGAATGAGCTTCAGTCACTTCAGCCTGGTGTCTTGCCCGGGCGTTCTCGTGCCCGAGCATTTCCACTTTTTCTCGCAATTGTTGGTTGGCTTCTTGTTGCTGGGCCAGGCTTTGCTGTAGATGAGCAACAGCATGGTCCGCGGTAGCCTTTATTTTGGCGAAGTCCGCTCTTTCCTGTTCTCGATTTTCTGTCGACTCTTTCAGGTTTACAGCGAGTGCCTCAGACTGTTCTTCCATCAATGCCATGAAGTCAAAGGCTTCTTGTTCTCGCCGTTTCAATCCCTGGATCTGTTCATGTAACAGCTGAGTCGTCTGGCTGACTTTTTCAGCGATCTCAGAATTGATGGCCGCTAGCAGTGAAGCAGACAGCCCAGTGGCCGCTGCCAGGGCTTTTTGTGCATCGATCTCTTCCACTTGGATCATCAGCCTGTGTACCGTAGACATGCCACCGCCAGTGATGGCTAGGACATTACGGCGACTGATGCGCTCTCCTTGTTTCTTCAGCTGATCAACCGCTTGCTGAACCTTTTCCAGGGTCAGGGATGATTTCACGCTGTTCTCCTTTTTGACCAGTAACGTTCCTGTGGTAACGCTACCGTAACGTTACCGGCAGCCACTGGATATTTAGCAGGAAGTGCAGCCAGATGCGGTTTTCTATTAGATATCTTCAAATCCAACCCGGCGCTCAAGCGATCACAACAGGCTACCACATCAGCCATATCGTACTTTGGGACTGGCTTACTGATTTTCCAGGTCAGCATATAACGCAACTGTTGTGCACCTTGTTCCCATTGCTGTTCAAGTTTACGCAAAAATGGGGAAAGCACTTCTAAGGTTATTTTGTCATGATCAATCCAGCGGCCCAGAGACGTACATGTCATCTTATTGGTCAATGTCTGGATTTTACCAATGTCATGAAAGAGCATAGCCACTATCCCAAGTTCATATTCTTCCCGTGAACACTCTCGATAGCGCTCCAGCATTTGAATACTTTGGAGGCTGTGGAGCAGCAGACCACCGGGATAATTGTGATGATGGTATAAACTGGCCGGAACAGAAATAAAGGGGAAAGCAATCCCATCATCCGCGAAAACCCCTTCAACAAAGTTTTTCAGTACCGGTATAGAGATTTGGCGGAAGACAAATTCCAGTTCTGCTAGCAATCCGGTAATCGGACTAAGACTCTGGGGGATCAATCGTAGCACCTCCCCTGCCCTTTTTTCTTTTGCCAAGGCAATGCGTCTTACATTGGCAAGCAAGTGCCCATTTAAAATACGGGTTGTCCCTTCAACCTGCACTAGCGTGTAATCAGGAAAGCAAAGACCCGGATCTAAATCTTTTTCCCAGATGAAGGAGGGTAGCTCCCCTGTACTGTCCTCCATGTAGAACTTCAAAAAGATACGTCCATCTTTGGTTTCACGGAAATCAGCATCACGCAAGCGAAAGGTTCCGGAGAAACGAACTTGTTTGTGCAGCTTTAACATCTCAATACTCTGCATGATGCTCACCTCCTTTGAGTCGAGTCAGGTTCTTAAAGTTAGGATGGATACAACGAGAGTCATAGCGAACCCGCTGCGCGATTTTCAGTTTCACTGAATAAGCTTGGTGTTTCATTTGTAGTCTCCTTTCGACATTTGATGATTGTGAACACCATAAGATGTTTTTATGTGACTGTCAATCACAAAAGCAAACTATTTTGCACGAAGTTATTTTCTACTCAACACTTGAAGGTTTTAGAGATATATATATAATGAATTTTTGAAAAGTTTTATGTGCTACAGCATCAGGGAGATTATCCAGTGATTCGCTACCGACTAAAAGAGCTGATGGCAGACTTGCAATTCAAGGAAGGAAAACGAGTCACTTTTGATGAGATTGCAAAGCAAACAGGAATACACAGAACAACCTTGTCGAAAATTGCCAATCAAAGAAGCTACAACACTTCTACAGACAACATTGATCGGCTGTGTCAGTTCTTTAAATGTCAGGTGGGGGACTTGATGGAGCACATCGATAAAGATTGATGTTTGAAAATATTGAACTGATAAATGGTGGGGACCAACTACGTTGAAACCATGGTGATTTTAGCTAGGAAATGTTTTGTCTCTCATCTCATTTGCAGCACTGTAGAGCCCGATACACTGACGCTACCCCGATGTTCAATTCCCTGGCAATCTGTGCTTTTGATATACCCTTACTAACCATTTCATGGATCTGATCTGCATGGTATTTAATTACCGAAGGACGACCCTTGAATTTCCCTTCTCTCTTTGCTCTGGCAATTCCTTCAGCTTGTCGTTCCAACATCATTTCTCTTTCAAACTGGGCGATACCAGCTAACATAGTCAGCATCAATTTTCCAGTCGGAGTACCGGTATCCAGATTAATGTTCAATACCTTAAAAGCCACCCCTTTAAGTTCAAACTTTTCAACTACTTCGAGTAGGTGCTTGGTACTTCTGGCAATCCGGTCAAGTTTGCAGCAGACTACTGTGTCACCCTCGCGAACAAAATCGAGCATGGAGACAAGTTCAGGTCTGTTCTCTTTTACACCACTGATCTTTTCTTTAAATATTTTTTCGCAGCCGTGATTTTCAAGTTGTTCAATCTGATTTTCAAGGTGCTGTCCGGTCATTGAAACCCTGGCATAGCCAACAATCATTCCAAAATCTCCATAACTTTTTGATAAATTCCTCTCAATAAAAGAGGATCTACCTTTTGATAGGGTCTTTTGCGATATTTACGTGTCTATCATTTAACCGTGGTCTATTAAGACAGATATTGCGGGAGTTTAATGCCGTCAATTAGTTTATCGTGCTTTAGATAATTAGTTTATCGTGTTCAAAGGCCCAAGCCGCCCCGCTCTGAGCGAGTCACAACGGGTTGTTGCTCCATGATCGCTGCAATTTGTTTAAAGTTCCAAGGCGTGAAGTCGTTACAGTCAACGCCAACATCCATGCTGCGCCCTACGCCGGTCACGCTGCCGTGCGTATGACCAAATAAATGCCAAGTCCCGTAATGACTCTGCGGCCAGACCAGGTGAGCGTAGTGGCTCAACCAGATCAACTGACCCTCAACTTTAATCTGTTTGACCTGGACAACCTCTTGCCAACCTATATCAACTTGCTGGTTTAGCCGGTCGTGGTTCCCCATGATCAATACATGCCGCCCATTAAGCCGCTTGAGATAGTCACCGCCACAGCCTTTAAAAGCAAAATCACCCAAGTGGTAGACCAGATCCTTTTTGCCAACTGTAATGTTGTGCCGCTCGATCAGGGTTTCATTCATTTCCTCGACATCAGCAAAAGGGCGTTTGCAATATTCAAGGATTCCTGTATGCCCGTAGTGCTGATCGCTGGTAAAAAAGATGTTCATTGCCTACCTTTTTGTCGCTTATAACAGTTCATTTTTGTGCTTCATAATAGGTGTTATTTAAGCTATTATAAAGACAAATCTTATTTAACAGATCAAAAAGGAACTAATAATGAATTTTTACGTCATGTCGGATTTTGCTATCTATGAAGAGATCGGGCGGCGTTTCCGGGAAACACGGCTGCGCAACAACATGACGCAAGTTGAGCTTGCTGACCGAACCCAAACATCACTCACAAGAATCAAAGCGCTAGAAAAGGGTCATGGGAAGCTAGAAACCATGATCCTTGTTTTACGCGAGTTGCAGGCCCTTGACCACATGGATGACTTTTTGCACGATCCAGGGATCAGCCCAATCCAGATCGCCAAGATGCGGGGCAAAATCAAGCAACGAGCCAGCGGTGGTCGCCCAAAACGGGGCAAGATCGACTAAATCGGTTTAGCCGTTGCGATAATCT
>JAWOFG010000014.1:0-4585 GCA_046482365.1 Pelovirga sp.
ATGGATGCGCCGAAACTGGGTCATGAGCGTTACAGTGCTGATATCGAGATTCTGGTGGAGAACTCCATCAATGGTATCGGTCAGATGCCGGCACGTGGCGGTAACAGTTCATTAAGTGATGAGCAGGTCAGAGCTGCCGTCGAATATATGGTGGATCAGAGTAAATAGGTAGAAGAACCTCTGACTCTTCCGGGCGCGGCCAGATTGAAACCTTGACAGGCGGATATTTGCCAACTTAAGGAATGACGGTAACTTTTTCTGAATAATAAGCGCCACCGTGCCGGCATCAAGCCGGACGGTGGCCTTGTTTGTTTGGGCGTGATTTAAACATCTTGGCATTGCACGTTATAATCACAATCATTGGTCGTTCGGTCGGAAATTATTTTCAATTCGGGCGTTCTGTGGTTGCAGTTTTATAAAGAAACTGTCTGCCTATTATTAGGCAGAAGAGATTGCGGCACTGCTTCATGAATTTTTTTGTGTATCAACGTCGGATGCGGCTACTTCAGGAGCAGATCGTTGACCATTGACATGTCACTCTGGCAGTCGCCTCCATCCTCGTTATTGATTAAGGCTGATGAGCTGCATCTATGGCGTTTTCGCATCGACATTTCTGTTCAAGCTGCGGCTGTCTTTCGGCAATCACTATCAGCTGATGAATGTGTCCGTGCTGATCGTTTTATCAAACCTTTGCACCAGTTAAAATATATAGCTGCCCGTTACGGTTTGCGAAGGATTCTTGCCGGATACCTTGATTGTTTGCCTGCTTCCATTGTTTTTGACTACAGTCAGCTGGGGAAACCATCCCTCAGCAAGGAGCATCGATCAGACATCAATTTTAATCTGTCCCATTCGGGAAACTGGGCGGTTCTAGCTGTGAGCTGCGGACCTGACATCGGCGTTGATGTGGAGGAAATTGTGATCAAAGAAAATCTGCAGCAGCTTGGCAACTTTGCTTTTGATGAAGCTGAAAAGAGGTTGTTTATCGACTTTTCACCCGTTCGCAGACAGCGAGGATTTTACCGCTTGTGGACAGCGAAAGAGGCCAGATTGAAAATGTTGGGAATTGGATTGGGCGAGATGAAAAAGGTGGTCATGCCGAAGTTTGGTTGCTTTTTTGTGCCGGCAAAAGGCTATGTCGCCGCCGTTGCGGTTACTTGTCCTGTCAAAGAGATTGTTCGTTATCATGATGCGATAACTTAAGTGACTCGCGCAGGGGAGTTTGATTGCGCTTGTTTCTGTTGCAGATCCCCCTTTATAAAGCCCGCCTTTGTGCTAATCTTAAACCATCAACTGATTCCATAGGTATTTTTTATGATAAAACAGCTACAACGGCTGATGGTCTTTCTGCTGCTGCTATCCGGCTGGTTCAGTGCTTTTCTGGTGACAGGACAGTTTGGCCGTACTTCACTCTATCTGTTGTTGCCGGTTTTTCTGCTTGGTAGCGGGATGGGGTTAATGCTCAAGCTGACCCACATCCGGGCAACCGTACTCACCCTGGCGGTGACAGCTATCGCTGCTGTGGCGCTGCTCAATCAATTTTTCCCTCAACACACACCGCGTTTGTCCGCTCTTAAGAGAACAAATCCTGATCTCTTTCCGGTCAGCATTGAGGTGCCTGTCGTTGATGAACTGTCAGAGTTTATGACGGAACGCTCCCTTGAAAGCTCATCACCCGTCTCCATCCAGCTGATTGCCCGTCTGCCGGCCCCGGCCCGCCGGATGCTGATCGTTGAAGACCGGATGTACGTGACTTTATCGGATCTTGGTGCAATCTATCTGATTGATCAGATCAGCACAGGGCAACCCCGGGAACACCCCATCCTCTACCATTCCGGGTTGGATCGTCCCTTCGGTTTGGCGCTTAGTAAAGGGCGACTGTTTGTCGCTGAACCTTATCAGGTGCTCGAACTGATTGATAACAATCTTGATCTGCTGGTTGATGCAGAAAAGGTTCTGCTTGATGGTTTGCCGGATGATGGTGGTCACTGGATGCGTGCGCTGACCAGTGACAGCGATGGTTTTCTCTATCTGTCCATCGGTTCACGCTGCAATGCCTGTGAAGAGGAAGATCAACGGCGGGCGACCATTGTCAGGATTGCTCCCGACACCGGTGAAGCTCATGAATTTGCCTATGGTTTACGCAATAGCGTGGGCTTGGCGGTGGCACCGGATACCGGTCAGTTATGGGCAACCGATATCAGCCGTGAGTTGCAGGGACGGGTTCCACCACCGGATGAACTCAATCGTATCAATGCAGGTGAGCACTACGGCTGGCCTTATTGCTATGGCCAACAGATTCCTGATCCGCAAACAGGTTCGGAGCAGTTATGTCGTGATAGCGTACCGGCTACCGTCGATCTTCCCCCCCTGTGCCGGCCCATGGGACTCGTCTTCGGTTCGAGGTTAGCAGCGCCCGAGGAGTATCAGAACAGTATCTATATTGTGTGTCGCGGCAATAGCTATCGGGCAACCCATCCTGGCCCGAAAATTATCCGCTTATCTTATGACCAGGGCGAAATCAGCGGGACGGTGATGGATTTTTTACGTGGCTGGGATTCTGAATGGGGGGCACCGATTGCCCTGGCCGTCTCAGAACGGGGTGATTTATTTATCAGTGATGAAAAAACTCAAGCCATCTATCGTGTTCGATGGCCTGTAGCGACGAATCAGGGGACAGAACAGGAACGTTAATTTGATTTATTATCTACAGCTAGGTTTAAACGAAAGGATTTTCTCCTTGACACTCTACGGTCTATTTGGTACTTCAATCTGCACGCTGGATCGGCGCATATCGGCCCCGTCGCCAAGTGGTAAGGCAGAGGTCTGCAACACCTTTATCAGCAGTTCGAATCTGCTCGGGGCCTCCAATAACTCAAAAGTGCCAGCCTTTACCGGCTGGCACTTTTTTTTCGGTTATTTTCCATGGATATTTTGACTCCACAGGTTATCATTCTGACCATCACCTTCGGAATAATCGCCGGTTTTCTGGCCGGGTTGTTGGGAATTGGTGGTGGCGTTATTCTGGTGCCGCTATTTTTGTGGCTTTTCCCTATTGCCGGATTTTCTCCGGAGCTGGTTGTCCATACCGCTTTTGGCACCAGCCTCGCGATCATCCTTCCCACCGCAGTCAGTAGTACCCTCGGCCATCGCAAACGTGGGAATATCCATGGTGAGATGGTACTGTACCTGTCCATCGGTGGGATCGTTGGTGGACTGCTTGGCTCCACCATTGCGGCCCTGGTTTCCGGCAGTATCCTCAAGATCTGCTTTGGTCTGTTGCAGATTCTTATCAGTGTTCGGTTGCTGTTTTTTAAGCAGCCCTATCTGCCGCCGGAGTGCATTGATTGTGCCCGCCCCTGGCAATTTGTCGCAGTCGGTTTTATTGGTGGATCTTTTTCCGCTTTTTTTGGTATCGGGGGCGGAATTGTCACGGTTCCGCTGCTACTGTTGCTGCTGCACCTGCCGATGCGGTTAGCGGTAGGTAATTCAAGTGCTTTGATTGTCGTTTCATCTCTGGCTGCGGTCACAGGTTATGTCTGGCATGGTATGCAACAGTTAGCCGTTGCCCCTTATTCTATCGGCTACGTCAACTGGCTGGTGGTGCTTCTGGTGGCACCGGTGACCATGGTGTGTGCGCGTTTGGGTGTGCGCCTTGCCGGCAGGACCAGTCAAACCAAACTGATTCGGATTTTTGCCGTGGTACTGATGTTGATCGGCGTTAAGATCGTTTTTAACCTGTAACCTGATTTTCGTATACTGGAGGTGCCATGATTCGTCAACCCGTTGTTGCCGGTCTTTTTTATCCGGCCAGTGCTATGGAACTAAAACGTCAGCTGGCAACCCTTGTTACCGAGGCTGATCAGCAGCAAGCTAAAGCGGTGGTGTTGCCCCATGCCGGTTATGTGTACTCCGGTGATGTTGCCGGCGAAGTGATTTCACGTACCCGGGTGCCACAACAGGTTATTCTGCTTGGTCCCAATCATCACGGCAGTGGAAAACAAATGGCTGTCAGCGCCGTTGATGCCTGGGCCACTCCATTGGGAGATGTTTCCGTTGCAGCAGATTTACGCACCCATCTGTTGGACGAAATCCCGCAACTGGAACTTGATAACAGTGCTCATCAGCAGGAACATTCCCTTGAGGTGCTGCTTCCCATGCTGCAGTATGTACAACCGCAATTGGAGGTTGTTCCCATTGCGTTAAAGCATTTCAGCTCGAGCGAATTAATGGAACTGGGTGCAGGCCTCGCCCGAGCCATTAAAAACTGGAATGAACCGGTCCTGTTGGTCGCCAGCAGTGATATGAATCATTTCATGCCGGCTGCAGAAAACACCCGGCTTGATGCCCTGGCTATCGATGCCATGACCGCCTTTGATCCTCAGGGGCTCTATCAGGTGGTAGCTGATCAACAGATCAGCATGTGTGGTGTATATGCTGTTGTCGCGGTGATGGAAGCTGCCAAACAGTTGGGTGCCGGAAGCTGTGAGTTGGTCTGCTACAGCCATTCCGGTGAAAAAAGTGGTGATAACAGTCGGGTCGTCGGCTATGCCGGTTTGTTAATGATTTAAGCATCGTCGATTTC
>JAWOFG010000037.1:0-10075 GCA_046482365.1 Pelovirga sp.
TCAACCCGGTGGTTAAAGCGCTCATCCTCGGCCAGGTTGTAAATGGAACCGGCAGCCCCGACGCGCGGATCGCGACAACCGTACACCAGCCGTGGAATTCGTGCCAGGATAATCGCTCCCATACACATCACACAAGGTTCAAGGGTCACATAGAGGGTGCAATCAAGCAGACGCCAGGATTTCAGCTGGGCTGCGGCCTGACGAATGGCGATCATTTCCGCGTGAGTGGTCGGATCGTTGCTGCTTTCACGTAAGTTATAACCACGACCAATGATCCTGCCGTCAAAGACCACGACCGTACCGACCGGCACCTCACCAAGTTCTTCGGCGCTGGCGGCTTCAGCCAGCGCTGCCTGCATAAAATAATGATCCTGATCGGCAGTTGTCAACATCTTGTTTATTCCTGTGCAACCATGCGCTGCGGCCAGTCGCTACAGATGAAGGTCACGCCCAGCTGCGCCAACTCGGCAAAACGTTGTTTATTGTTGACCGTCCAGGTGTTGACCCTGATGTCATGCCCACGCAACAAGGAAACCAGCTCGGCAGTGATCAGATGTTCCGCCGGATGATAAGCTTCCACCTGCAAATCCTCAAGATATTCCAACAGGTTGGCGGGATGGTGAAACTCGATCAGGGCAGCAGTCGATATGTGCCGACACTTCTGTTTAACCCGCCGCAGATCATCATGATCAAACGAGGAGAGCAATACCAGATGTTGGCAGTCCATCGCAACCAGCAAATCAAGCAACAGCTCTATTCGTCGTTGTGCCTGCCTAACCGGTATCTTGCCCTTTATTTCCAGATTGACCGGAAAGTTGTGAACCCGGCAAAGTTTAAGCAGATCACGTAGCAGAGGAATACGCTGCGTTTTGATCTGCGCCTGCATTGGCGGATCGATATCACCACGGGCAATAGTGTTAAAGGGATCCTCCTCGAGAAACCAGGTCCCGGCATTGAGCAACCGCAACTCTTCGTAAGTAAAAGACTTCAGGGATTTTTTGGTTTTTCCGGCAAGGTCTACGTAATCGGCAATATTCGTTGTACGCTTCAGTCCACGATCATGAAAGAGTACCAGGTGCCCATCGGCGGTCATCTGCACATCGGTTTCCAGCAGGTGAGCACCACAACGCTGAGCCACCTCGAAAGCCAGCAGAGTATTTTCCGGAGCGATGGATCGGGCGCCACGGTGGGCACAGATAGCACCTTTCGCTGGAATATGTTCAAAGAAGTTATTCATAACCTTACCCTGTCAGCAAATAATGGGCAAAATTGATCCGGATCAAATATTGCCACCATTTTTTCCTATAATCTCCGGGAGCAGCACATGCAAGAAGGAATCGATCCACTTAACCAAGGATAACATGGATGGCACGTAGCAGCTTTCGTATTTCCCGCGCAATTCACAAGTATCTGGGGCTGATCCTGGGGCTGTATCTGCTGGCCATGGGGGCTTCAGGCCTGCTGCTTAACCATCCCGAGTGGATCCGCTCCATCGATACACCGCAGGCCATCGTTCCTGGCGACTACAACTACCGGAACTGGAACCGCATGCTGGTTCGCAGCGGCATGATCACCCCTGACGGCACCTGGTATCTGGCGGGAAAATCGGGAGTTGCTCGCAGCGACGATCAGGGGCGCAAGTTCTTCCTTCTGGATGAGGGCTTCCCGACAGCAGCTTACGACCGGGATACTGCCGATCTATTGATCCTTAATAAAGATTCCGCTGATCGTGTTCTGCTGGCGGCAACCCGCAGCGGACTCTATCACAAGCACGGTAACGATCCCTGGTCGCAGATCATCCTGCCCGGCGCTCCATCGTCGCCGCGCATGGTGGCACTGGTTAAAACCGATGACCGGGTTGTCGCTTTTTCCGAAAAAGCGGCTTGGCAGGCAGATGCCGCAGCGCTGAATTTCACCCCTGCGAAACTTGCCGTTGCCGAGCAGGATGCCGCCGCCAGGGTGCCTTTATTCCGGATGCTGCACGACATCCATAACGGCGCTATTCTCGGTACGCCGGGAAAAATCATTCTGGATATCAGCGCCATCATTCTGGTGGTTCTTGGAGCTAGCGGCTTGGTGATCTGGTTTGTGCCTTGGCGCAATCGCAAGTGGCCCACCTTACGTCAGCCGCCCGGCACCTTTTTTCGCTGGTGCTGGAAATATCACTTAAAACTGGGAATCTGGATCGTTGTGGTCCTGATGATCCTGGCCGGGTCGGGTATTTTCCTGCGCCCCCCGTTGCTCCTGGCGACAGTTAATCACAGTCTTGACTCCGACAACCCCCTGTTGCACTTTTCACCCCGCTCCACGGACTTTGGCGGCAAGATTCAGTCCGCTACTGCCGGCAGCAACGGCAGCATCGTTATTTCAACCGAGAGTGGTCTGTGGCGTGGCCCGGCTAATCTGGATGGAAGTTTCAGGCGCCTGCAGCTGCCGGTACCCGTCCACGGCATGGGTGTTACAGTGTTAGAGGGGATGGAAAACAACCAACTGCTGATCGGCTCGTTCAGCGGGCTCTTTGTGATTGAGGAGCAACAGGGCCGGATCTGGCGGTTGCGGCGTCCCGGGCTACAGGAGAGCAATCCCTATCAGAGCAACGACCTGGTCAGCGGCGTGGTCATGGCAGGCGGTCAGCCCTATGTGCGTTTCGACTACCATGACGGTATGCTGCCGATGACTGCACATCAACCATCATTACCCGTCATGTCCGATGAGATTGCTGCGGCAGCACCCATGTCGATGTGGCATTATCTGTTCGAATTCCACAACGGGCGCATCTTCGAACCCTGGCTCGGCCCCTGGTATCTGCTGATTATCCCGCTTAGCGGCATCATTTTGCTAATCTTGTGCCTGAGCGGAGCCTACGACTGGTGGTGTCGGCGCTAGGCGATGACATCACAACAGATCATATTCTGGCCAGCCCAGAAACCTTCGACTGCTAAAAACCCCGCAGGTCGACGGCCTTTATCACTCGTTGCAGGGCAATAACATAGGCAGCCTGGCGGTAATTTAATCTTTCTCGGTCAACCTTATCTTCGACCATGCTCCAACCCTGATTCAGCCTTGCTTCCAACTTTTTCATAACCTTTTTTCTGCTCCATTGGTCACGCTGACGATTTTGCACCCATTCAAAATAGGAAGCCGTTACCCCACCGGAGTTTGCCAGAATATCGGGAACAACGGGTATTTGACGCTCCTCCAGAGCATCTACAGCACAGCAACTGACGGGAATATTGGCTGCCTCGACAATCAGTTTTGTCTGGAGTTTATCCACATTGTCCCCGTGAATGACTCCACTGATGGCCGCTGGAATCAGAATATCCACATTGAGCTGCAACAGTTCTTCGTTGCTGATCTTGTCAAAGTCGCCGGTTATATCGCCAATCGGTTTTTTCCGATTCTTCGACTGGTTAACCTCTCCGAAAATTTTGTCAACATCCAGCCCGCTTTGCTGATACAGGCCGCTGCTGGAATTGGAAAGCGCCACGACCCTGGCGCCGCGGTCTGCTAAAAACCGGGCAGCATACTCACCGACATTGCCCATCCCCTGAATGGCAACCCTTGCCCCTTCTATCTCAATCCCCTGGGCCATTGCACCCTTGGCAGCCATCAGAGCAACCCCAAACCCGGTCGCCTCAAGGCGCCCGGCTGCTCCACTTAATTCCAATGGTTTGCCGGTGACAACCGCCGGATTAAAACCCCCATTGTGGGCACATTCGTCGAGAATCCAGGCCATTTCTTTTGGCCCTGTCCCCATGTCCGGCGCTGGGATATCGCGATCTGACCCCATCAAGGTTAACATGCGCCGGACATACTGCTTGGTCAGTGTTTCCAGTTCTTTATCCGACAACTCCGCCGGATTGCAGTTGATTCCACCCTTGGCACCGCCAAAGGGAAGATCAAAAAGGCTTGTTTTCCAGGTCATCACCTCGGCCAGGGCGATAAAGTGCTCCAGGTCGACATCAGGATGATAGCGCAACCCCCCTTTAAATGGCCCCCTGCTCTGATTGTGCTGAACCCGATAACCATAGTACAGTTTGACGGTACCATCATCGCGTTTCAACGGCAGTTCGAAACGGACTTCTCGATAGGGGCTGCGCATCATCTGCCGCATTTCTGAAGAAACATCAAGCAGATCAAAAGCATCATTTAAAAATCGTTCGCAGGTAGTACGCAGGCTTTTATTTCTCGCCATCGGTCCTCCTTCTATCAGTAGCAAATCAGTCCGTTAGTGTTCAACTGAAACACCGGATGGAAAACCCTAACGGATTTAAAAATGGACAGTTCGAATATAACGCAGATAACGACAAACAAGAAAGGGTCACCATTACCTGAGTGGAATCTATGATTAGTGGTTTCGGCGCTAATTTTTCCTTTACCATCAGCATGCCACAGCGCTAGTATCGGTGCCGAACAGCACTATTCTTGTGGTGTGAAAAATAGCTTGATTCCGCCGACACCTGGACTCCCCCTGTTAGCCCTCGCTGCCGACGGACATGATCAACCTTGATTTGCTGTAAAGGGTTGCAGAATGTCCCAGTCCAAACTTGTCCCCAAGCTTGTTACCGTTTTTCAGGAAGGCTACAGCCGCTCCCAGTTCGGCTCTGACCTGCTGGCCGGCATCATCGTCGGCATCGTCGCTCTGCCGCTGGCCATTGCTTTTGCCATCGCTTCAGGAGTTAAACCGGAGCAAGGGCTTTATACCGCCATCATCGCCGGCCTGATCATTTCCGTTCTGTCCGGCAGTCGCGTCCAGATTGGCGGGCCGACCGGTGCCTTTATTGTCATCATCTACAGCATCGTGCAGAAACACGGTTACGATGGTCTGGCGACGGCCACCATGATGGCCGGGGTCATCCTCATCCTCATGGGTGTGGCACGCCTCGGAACCGTCATCAAGTATATCCCTTATCCGGTAACTGTCGGTTTTACCGCAGGTATCGCTTTGATTATCTTCGCCGGTCAATTACGTGATTTGTTTGGTCTGCAGATGGATCATGTTCCGGCCGAGTTTCTGGAGAAATGGCCCGCCTACGCCGCGGCCCTTGACAGCCTCAACCCCTGGGCATTTGGTCTGGGAGGGCTGACCATCACCATTATCCTGTTGTGGCCGCGCGTGACCCGCAAGATCCCCGGATCGGTACTGGCAATCCTGTTTACCACCCTTATTGTCCATCTGTTTGCCCTGCCGGTTGAAACCATCGGCAGCCGTTTCGGCAGTGTCCCTACGAGCCTGCCGGTACCGCGCCTGCCGAACATCAGCCTGGAACTGATGCGTGAACTCTTTGCGCCGGCTCTCGCCATCGCATTGCTGGCGGGCATTGAATCCCTATTGTCGGCGGTTGTCGCCGATGGCATGACCGAACGCCGTCACCGCTCCAACATGGAGCTGATTGCCCAGGGAGTAGCCAACATGGTTTCGCCCTTGTTCGGCGGTATTCCGGCTACCGGGGCTATCGCCCGCACCGCCACCAACATCAAAAACGGCGGTCGCACCCCCATTGCCGGTATTGTTCACGCCCTGACTCTGCTGCTGATTATGCTATTCTTCGGCCAATGGGCAGCGCTGATCCCCATGGCAACCCTGGCCGGAATTCTTGTGGTTGTGGCTTGGCATATGAGTGAAAGCCATCTTTTTATCCGCCTGCTGAAAAGCCCTCCCAGCGACGTTCTGGTACTGTTCACCACCTTTGCCCTGACCGTCTTTGTCGACCTGATCGTCGCGATTGAGGTGGGAGTCGTGCTCGCTGCCCTGCTGTTTATGCGGCGCATGGCTGAAACAACTCAAATATCAAAAGTCGGAATGACACTGGGCGAAAGAGAAGAAAATATGGATGATCCCCTGGCGCTCCGGCTGCGGCAGGTACCAGTTGGAGTTGAAGTTTATGAGATCGCCGGTCCCTTCTTTTTCGGCGCTGCCGACAAATTCAAAAACGCCCTGACAACGGTCTCCGGCAAACCCAAGGTGCTGATTCTGCGGCTGCGACATGTCCCGGCCGTTGATGCCACGGCGTTACAGGCACTGGAAAGCCTGCTTCAAAGATCGCAAAAAATGAACACCCGGCTGATTCTTTCCGGTGTCAATCCGGATCCGATGCTGACCATGAAGAGATCAGGATTTATCGAGAAAGTTGGACCAGAAAACGTTTTTGATCATATTGATGATGCGCTGCAACGTGCCGCCGAGATGATCGCCTCAGACTCCTGACCGGTCGATGGTAACGACTTTTACCCCTGGCGGACCACCACTTTAACGATGCGGCGAACCTGAGGCACAACCACCATAATCGTCGGATAGGCGATCACAAATGCCTTGATGAAAGCTTCGATCCACAACCCGAAAAACCCTTCAACCAATCCCATATTGATAAAGGTAATCACACCCGACATCAAAAACGACATAAACAGGGACATCAAAAAGGTAAAAACAAAAAACTCGTACTTTTGCGGAATCATAAAAACTCCAATGAGTGACAAAGGGACATAATGACAGATCTGTATGCATAGCGGATCGTGGTCGGAATTTCCAGATGTATTCTTCCATAGCTTCCCTGAACTTTTTGTTATGATGAAGGTATCTATTCAGCACCGGATCGGGGTTCCTATGTCAAGGGACGCTGTTCGTCATCCCTGACCGCTTGTTGTCGCCGTCTATGGCGACAAACACCCTTGCCACAGAAACCCCGACCCTGCGCAAGGGCAGTGGTGAATAGTTACTGATGAAGAATAAATAGCGTAGCAGCAATCACAGGGCAAAAGTAAAGGCGCAGAGCAGATGACATCATCTCAGCACAAGCGGGGGCAAAGTCGGATCCGGCAATGCCTGAGGATTGCAGGATTGATTGTTTCTGCCATAGCCCTGGTTTTCGTGATTATGATATTTGCTCTGTGGCAATATCGCACCCCGCTGTTGAACAATCTTGCCAAACCTCGCCTTGAGCAATTTCTTGCCACAACATTCGAGGCGCGGGTCACAATTGAGCAGCTTGCGCTGGATAGCGGGCAACTCCGCGTCGGGGGAATGACAGTAGATCGTACCGATTTCTATCGCGTGAGGGTGCCCGGCCTGATCCTGGATTTTACCCTTGGAAAGCTATTGAGCGGGCGGCTCAGCTCCCTGCAGGTGGAACAACCGGAAATTTATCTCAAACCAGTGCTTGTTGCCGGAGAGGACAGTTCTGCCCCCATCAGCTGGCGAAAACCGCCGATCAGCATCGACCTGTTGACCGTTAACAGCGGCCGTCTCGACCTTGAGTTGACGAATCAGACCGTTGCAGTGCGCGCCATTGAATTCAAACTGCATGATGCTCCATCGGGAATTTTTCACCTGTCGTTGAGCGTGCAAGGGGAGGCACCACTCAAGCTGTCGACCAGCGGTCAATTGCAATGGGATACCAAGCCCGAACTACAACTGGATGAATTTAACTTCGATGGTAGCTCACTGCTCACCGCACCCTTAATCCTGCGCCCTGCAGCTGACGGACTGGTGGCGGGAGGCGAACTGGTGCTGACTCAGTTTGACCGGTCACAACTGGATCCCTGGTTGGCCCTTGGCGGAAGACAACAGAGCCTGCCGCCTGACGTCGACTTTTCTGTACAGAACTTACGTCTGGGGGTGGAAATCAGTTCAGGACAGGTGCATGGGCAACTTAGCCTTGACACTATACAATTAACAAAAAGTGACGTTCGTACCCAGCTGAACAATGTGCTTCTGAAGCTTGCCGGCGATTTGGATGATTGGCACGCCACAGGAGAAGCGCGGCTGGCAGAAGGCTCCCCCATATCTTTTGCTGCGCAGGGAACGGATGGGCATGTGGGTGGCACGGCACAAGGGACATTCCTTGACCTGGCGCAGATACCAAAGATCGCAGGTCAAGAGCAAGCCCTGCCGGTCAGTGGTGGTCTTGAATTGACAGCACAAGCCCAATGGCTGGAACAGTTTCTGGAACTGAGCGGCGAATTCCATGGACTCGGACCGCCACCTTCAGCCGACACCGCGACTGTGAATCTATCGCCATTTCGTGGCAACTTTGAGGTGAAGGGATCTATTGATGCCCTGGCCGGCAACCTCAACCTTGAGCTGGCGGAAGCTCCTCTGCTGACATTGGATGGCAATTCTGAACAGCTGGTTGCACAGCTGCACCGCACGCCAGTAAGTTCTCTGGCCGATATGGTCAGACCCTCCTTTTGGCCGCACCTGGTTGAGAAAAAAGGATGGGTCGCCGGACAGATACAGCTGAACCCTGCGACAGACAGGGTCCAGGGTCATTTTAATCTGAGAGGTGAAGACCTTCAGGTTGCCGGTTTTGACCTCGGGGCGAGCCACATCAGCAGCCAGTTACTCTGGCATCAGGAGCAAGTGGTTTTGTCAGATTTAAGCATAGACTCGGCAATGACGGGACATGGAATAGTGATTCCTGTCGCGACACTGCAAGGTGCTGCGCGCTGGCACGGACAGGCGCTGCAACTGGACATCGCGACCCTGAAGATCGACAACCTCGAATATCTCTCCGCCGATGATATGAGCGCACTGGCCGGAGGCTCCCTTGACCTGACCGGCTCAGTAAAATGGGACAAAAGGGAACAACAGTTGCATACCAGCCTGAAGGGCTCTGCCCGGGTGCAGGAGGCATTGATTCATTCTTTTTACGGCGACCTGTCACAGCTGCCCATGGATTTTGACCTGAAAGCCGCCTGGAATAACCCTGTTGAGTCCCTGCAAGTTGACGAGATCACAGTTTCATTACCCGCCATTGGTCAGTTTAAAGGACATGGAAGCAGGCAGTCCGACACGTTGGAATTTCATGGCAAACTCCTGTTTCCAAAACTGGAAAAGGGTTTTAACCTGCACCTGCAACCGTTGCTGGCGCCCCTGTTTCCCGAGCTGAAACAGCTTGATATAAGCGGCACCCTGACAGCTGTCGGTGATGGGGCTTGGGGACCTGGCGGCTGGGATATGGCTGGTACCCTTCATCCCAAAGCTCTCGGGTTGAAGCACCAGACTGCCAATATCAGGCTGGTCGATCTGTCTGGAGAAATCCCCTTTGCTCTTTCCTCCAGTAAAGAGGCATCAGATATTACACGCAACGGATTGGTAACATTCAGGCAACTTCAGGCCGGCCCCGTGATCAGCGCTGGCAACAATCTGGCCCTTACCTCAACAACCAATCGCCTGACCTTTATTGATCCCTGGAAACTGAAACTGGCCGGCGGCCAGATCCTGATTGAAAACCTCAGCATTGCTCGCGATTCCGCTGGCCTGTCGGTCCGTGGTCGCACCCTTATCGATCATATCGATCTGCAGAAATTCACCCAGGCGCTGGAACTGCCGCTCATGCAGGGCAACCTGACCGCCGATCTTGGTGAGTTTGAGTATAATGGCGGCTTGCTGCAATCGGCTGGAGACGCTCTCATCGATGTTTTTGGCGGAACGATTCAGATCAGCAATCTCAGAGCCCGCGATATCTTCTCTTCCTATCGGAGTTTTGCCGGTGATATCGACTTTAACGGGATTGATCTGGAACAACTGACCGGGACCTTTTCCTTCGGTGAGATCAACGGCATTATTGACGGCTACATCCATGATTTGCGTTTGTTCGGCAAGGTGCCTTCGGCTTTCGTTGCTGAACTCGCCACCCGTGATCAGGGGCAGCGCAGCATCAGCGTCAAGGCCCTTAATAACCTGACAGTTATCAGTCAGGGCGGGGTTTCAGCTGCCCTTTCGCGCGGGGTGTATCAGTTTATCGATTTTTATCGCTACCGTAAAATCGGCCTGTTCTGTGCTCTGCGCAACGACGTTTTTGTGCTGAAAGGAACTGCCCGCAACGATTCTGAGCTGCACCTTGTTGATGGTGGTTTACTACCGCCCCGCATCAATATTCTGGCACCGGGAACGGGGGTATCATTCCGCGAGATGCTGCGCCGCCTGGAGCGCATTGATCGCACCGCAACACGCTGATTTCCTCAGCAAATCAGCCCTGTCGTGATATAGTTGGAGTCTGTTCGCTAATCGAGATGGAGAGACAATATGAAAAAGCTGATTCATTCGTTACTTACCTTGCCGCTGCTGGTCATT
>JAWOFG010000050.1:0-7373 GCA_046482365.1 Pelovirga sp.
AGCAGTTCTAGTTTTTAATATAAGAGAGCGGGGCAGTTTTATGCTGCCCCGCTGAAGCATTTAGTTTAAAACCTGAAAGTCTTCAGACAGACGAATGAATTCTGAAGCAATTGGCAGGATCCTGATCAACTGAGATTTCTATGTCATATTGCTGCTACGGCAGAGGGGATGAATGATGCGCCTTGCCAGGAAAGATTTTGAGCGCTTAAGCCGCTTCATTTACACCGAATTGGGGATAAAACTGCCCGACGGCAAGACGACCATGCTCGAGGGACGACTTGCCAAACGCTTACGGCAGCTTGGGCTTCCCGGCTATGGTGACTATTGTGATTACCTGTTCAGTACTGAAGGGCGCGAAGATGAACTGGTGCACCTGATCAATGCGGTAACCACCAACAAGACCGATTTTTTTCGCGAGCCGACCCATTTCAGTTATCTGACCCAGCTGGCCTTGCCGGATATTTTTCGCCAAGGGACCGTGGAAAGAGGCAAACTCAATATCTGGAGTGCCGGCTGTTCTTCCGGAGAAGAACCCTACACCCTGGCCATGGTCTTGAGTGAATTCTGTCTGCAGCATCCGCAAGTGCGGGTGACACCGCAGATTCTGGCGACCGACATTTCCGAGCGCGTGCTGGAAATGGCGCGTCGCGGGGTTTACCACCTGGATCGTGTCGCGCCGGTACCGCTGCCGTTACGCCGCAAGTATCTGCTCAAGAGCAAGGACAAAAACAACCCGCTGGTTCGTATTGCTCCGCCGCAGCGCCACATGGTGAAGTTCGGGCGATTGAATTTTATGGACGAGGACTTTGGTTTTAACGAACGGCAGGACGTGATTTTCTGCCGCAATGTCATTATTTATTTTGACCGACCAACCCAGGAGAAGCTGGTCAATAAATTTTGTCGCCAACTTGCTCCCGGGGGGTACCTGTTTCTGGGCCATTCAGAGTCGCTGCATGGCTGCGACGTCCCTTTAACCCAGGTTGCTCCTACTGTTTATCGAATGCTGGGAAAATGAGTGCGGATGCCGGGTTATCGCGCATCTATCTTGAGCCGGGCGAGCTTTCCGTCCAGTTTGAAGCGGTTGAAGTCTCGACGATTCTCGGGTCTTGTATCGCGGTTGTGCTCTATAGCTCGAGCCACATGGCCGGGGCGATCTGCCATGCCATGCTGCCCTATAACCACAAAAACCCGGGGCAGGTAAGCCGCACCGATTTTAAATATGTCGACAGTTCCATTCACTACATGGTGGACTGTCTCGAAGCCCACAAGATTAAACGCCAGCAGTTGATCGCCAAGGTCTTTGGGGGGGGCGATGTGTTGCGGGCGGTGGCGGGAATCAGGGCTAAAACCGTGGGTCAGCAGAACATTGAAGCTGCATTTGCTGTTCTTGACAGCTACCGTTTGCCGGTCACCGCGAAAGATCTGGGTGGTGAGCAGGGGCGTAAACTGATTTTTTACCCACATACCGGGCAGGTGTTTCTCAAACGCCTGAATAAAAGCCTGCGTCAGATCTGACCGGGTGACAGCTGTGGTGGCGATGGGTGGGGGATGAGCGTACCAGGAGTCGGACATGCCTAAAAAAATTAAAGTGCTCATTGTTGATGATTCGGCCGTCGTACGACAGACCCTGGTTGATGTGTTGTCTTCTGATCCGGACATTGAAATTATGGCAACCGCCGGTGATCCTTTTATCGCCGCTGAACGGATGCAGCATGGCATCCCTGATGTGATTACCCTGGACGTGGAAATGCCACGCATGGATGGCCTGACCTTTCTGCAGAAGATCATGAGCCAGCATCCGATCCCGGTGGTGATGTGTTCGAGTCTGACCGGCAGTGGTTCGGAGACAGCTCTTAGGGCCCTGGAACTGGGTGCGGTTGAAATTATTGAAAAGCCGCGCATGGGCACCAAGCAGTTTCTCCAGGAAGCTAAAGTCCGGATCTGCGACGCGGTCAAGGCGGCAGCCTGCACCAAGCCGGGGGTGGTGCAGCGGCCTTCCCTGACGGTTGAACCCAAACTCAACGCCGATGTGATGCTGAGTAAATCGAGCGGCAAAGCGATGATCCAGACCACTGAATCGATTGTTGTGGTTGGTGCTTCCACCGGTGGAACCGAAGCGCTGCGGATTTTTCTGGAAGCCTTGCCGGCGGATACCCCCGGTATCGTTATTGTTCAGCACATGCCCGAGAGCTTTACTGCGGCCTTTGCCGGTCGTCTCAACGGGTTGTGTAAGATTTCTGTCAAAGAGGCCGAAAATGGTGATACGGTAGTACGTGGTCGAGCGTTACTGGCACCGGGAAATCGACATGCCTTGCTCAAGCGCAGTGGCGCCCGCTACTATGTGGAAATAAAGGATGGTCCCCTGGTGTCGCGCCATCGCCCGTCAGTCGATGTGCTGTTTCGCAGTGCCGCCCGCTATGCCGGTAAAAATGGCGTGGCAGTGATCATGACCGGTATGGGTGATGATGGCGCTAAGGGAATGAAGGAAATGCGTGATGCCGGTGCCCGCACAATTGCCCAGGATGAGGCCAGTTGTGTGGTGTTCGGGATGCCGAAAGAAGCGATCAAGCTCGGAGGGGCGGAACTGGTGGTGCCGTTGCAGAAGATTGCCATGGAAATTTTACGCCTGTGTTCGTAAGTTGGAACCCCCTGACAGGAGTTGCTGGTGAATAATCTGGTCAACCGCATTCTGGTCGTTGAAGATGAGCTGTCCCACGCCAATGCGATCAAACGCTTTTTGCTGGCCCATGTCGGCCAATTCGAGGTCTCTCTCGCCGTCAGCTTACAGGAATGTCGGCAGCAGATCAGTACCTTTTGTCCTGATATTCTGCTGCTTGATCTGAATCTGCCTGATGGCCAGGCGATAGAATATCTCAAAAGTACCGACGCTGAGCGTTCCTATCCGGTCCTGATCATGACGGCTCAGGGGAGTGAAGAACTGGCGGTTGAAGCCATCAAGGCCGGGGCGCTGGACTATATTGTCAAGACGCCTGAAACCTTCAGCGCCATGCCGCGCATTGTTGAACGTTCCCTGCGGGAATGGGCCGCTCTGCAGGATCGCCGGCGGGCCGATGCAAAAGCCGGTCAGGCCCGACAGGAGTGGGAGACCACCTTTGATGCCATGAGTGAGGTGATCACCATTCATGACAAGCAGATGCGCATAGTTCGGGCTAATGCTGCGGCTTACCGTATGACCGGGACAACGCCCGGTGAATTGATCGGTCAGCGCTGTTGCGAGGCGTTGTGGAGTAAAACCAGCGTTTGTTCTGAGTGTCCGCAGGTTCAGACAACCTGGGATGGTAAATCCCACTGTGGAATGGTTCTTCATGAGCACAACCAGAGAATATTTGAAGTCACCACGACACCTTTTCCTGCCAACAGTGATCTGGAATATTACATCCATGTCGCTCGTGATATCACGACCCAGAAAAAGCATGAAAAGCAGCTTGAATTCCAGGCGACCCACGACCTGCTCACCGGACTGACCAACCGCGTTCTGCTCAAGGATCGCCTCGATCAGGCGATCAGCTATGCCAAGCGTTCCGGTCGGCTTGTTGCTCTGGTTCTGCTCGACCTCGACCGTTTTAAGGTTGTTAACGATACCTTGGGGCATGCGCTGGGCGACGAGATCTTATGTCATGTCGCCAAGCGGCTGAAAAAAGCGGTACGGGATACCGATACGGTTGCGCGCTTTGGTGGTGACGAATTCGTGGTGATGCTGACCCAGGTGTCTGACCGAAATGATGTGATGGCTGTGATCGACAATATCTCTGAGGCACTCACGGCCCCTTATGAGCTTGGTGCCCGCCGCTTTAATCTGTCGGCCAGTGTTGGTGTGAGCTTGTACCCTGACCATAGTGACGACAGCGATACCCTGATCCGTTATGCCGATATTGCCATGTATCAGGCGAAAAAAAGTGGAAATAGCTGCATCATCTACACCAGCGAGATGGGGATGGAGGGAGTCGATACCCTGGAGCTGGAGAATGATCTGCACCAGGCAGTTGAACATCGTCAACTGAGCCTGCATTACCAGCCCAAGGTCAATTTACGCACCGGCCTGATTGCCGGTTGCGAGGCTCTGCTGCGCTGGCAGCATCCGCAGCGGGGGCTGATTTCCCCAGCCAAGTTTATTCCTATTGCTGAACAGACCGGTCTGATTGTCCCGATCGGCAGATGGGTAATAGAGGAAGCCTGTCGCCAGAGTCTGAGCTGGCAGGCAGCGGGTCTGCCCTCGATTCGGATTGCTGTTAATCTGTCCGCCCGGCAGTTTCGCCTGGGTGATCTGGCGGAGACGGTGAAGGAGATTCTCGATACCTTCGGAGTGAGCTCCGATCTGCTGGAACTTGAATTAACCGAAAGTATGATCATGGACGACCCGGAACGTGCCCGCAAGACCTTGCATGAACTGAAAAATCTCGGGCTTCACTTAAGTCTTGATGATTTTGGTACCGGTTACTCGAGTTTGAATTATCTGCGGCGTTTTCCCGTTGACAGCCTGAAGATCGATCAATCCTTTATTCACGATGTCACCACCGACCCTTCCGGGGCCTCGGTTGTTTCCAGTATCGTAGATATTGCCCACAACCTGAACCTGGACGCCATTGCTGAAGGGGTAGAAACGCGGGAACAACTGGAGTTCCTGGTGGCTAATGAATGTGATGCCGTTCAGGGTTACCTGTTCAGTAAACCCCTGCCGGCACCTGAGTTCACTGCTCTGCTGGCAGAGGAAAAATGCTGGTTTGCAGTTGCCGATCAATAACCGCTCAAGGCGAGGGGCTGATCGCCATCTTGTTTCGCCATCAACCTGGGTTGATGTTTTTCATCTTTAGTTGAAACTTTATAAAAGTTAAACAATTCATATAGTTAGTATGTTTTTTTGAGGCCGCCATCAACAAAAGTTGATGGCGGCTTTTTTTGTCTATCGGATTTTCTCGGTTAAAGTCAGTAATTTCAATGGTTTGACTATTTTTTCAGGTTTGGCACCCATCTTGCTAAATATTTTCTTATAAATTGTTTTGGTGAAGAAACTGACCGTACCATTGCCTGCTCGAGGGTTGCAGATGACGAGACATATTCTGCTGTATGAACCCAATATCAGCTATCACCCGCCGCTGGCGTTCTTACTCAGTGTTGAGGGTATCTCCGGCACCTATGCACGCAGTGCTGCCGAAGCGCTGAACTGGCTGGAAGCGATTAAGCTGCGAGTCGTTACTTTTGATCTGGTACTGATCGGCTCCTGCTGTGGTGCTGCTGCTGAATATCAACTGGTTCAGAATGCGCTTGAACTGCAACTCCCGGTTGTTCTTTTACATCGGGATTCCGAGCTCCCCGTGCGGCTGGATTTTCATGGCCCGATTATCTGCGACGATGACAACCTGCTCAGTTGTTTGAACGATTGTTTAACCTTAAAGCAAGGAGAGGCTTATGACACAAGGGCAAACGACAGCTGTTGAATCCGGCGCCGGCGCTCCGGATTCAATGGAAGGGATGTACCTGACCTTCGATCTGGCGACCGAGGGCTACGGTATTGAAATCCGCCATGTGACTGAAATTATCGGTATTCAACCGATTACCGCCGTCCCTGATCTGCCCGAGCATGTGATCGGGGTACTGAATCTGCGCGGCAAAGTGATTCCGATCATTGATGTGCGTCGCCGTTTCGGTTTGTCCCATCGCGACCATGATGAGCGCACCTGTATCGTTGTCGTTAATGTCAATGACAACTCCGTCGGACTGGTGGTTGATAAGGTCAGTGAAGTCATCACCATCCCCGCCAATGAGATTGAGCCACCGCCTGCCACCGGTCGCTCCCGCAAACATTATATCGCCGGCATGGGCAAGATCGGCCAGCAAGTCAAGATCCTGCTGGATATCGAAGCCCTGCTTGAAGATGAGGAGCTGGAAGAGATCGAAGCGGTGTAACCGCAAACCTGCCACTTAAAAATAAAGGAGGAGAGAAATGAAAAACCTGAAAATTGGCGTCAAGCTGATTGGAGGATTTCTGATTGTTGCCCTGATCACGTTGGTTGTAGGCGTGATTGGTTGGTGGGGCGTTAATGATCTGGACGGCCACCTGGTGGAGGTCAGCGATGTCCGGCTGCCGAGCATAGAAGGGTTGATGGAGACCGAATTGGTCATGGAAGAAATCATGCTGGTTCATCGCACCATGATGACCGAGCGCATCAGTATGGAGCAACGCCAACAATATCTGGCCCAAACCAATGAGAGCTGGCAGAACCTCGATCAAACCTGGGCCCGCTTTATGGAGCTGCCGGCAACCGCTGAAGAAGACCGGCTGAGCAGCGACTTTGCAGCGCAACTGGCCGATTGGCGGCGTCTTGATGAGCAATGGCGCCAGCACAACCAGCGCTTTGAAGCCCTGGACGTTCTTGATCCGGCAGACCTGGTTTCCAAGCTGCAACAATTTCGTGGCGATCATTATAATGTCCAACTCAGTGTTGCCAGTCTGATTTTAAATGGACAGTCTTTCGACGGGGGCGATAATCCGACAACCTGTAATTTCGGGCGTTGGTTGACCAGCTATAGCACAAAAAATCCTGATTTTAATCGACTGCTTAATGATGTGCGTGCCAGTCATGACACCTTTCACCATGCGGTCATCGACATCCGCAAGGCCCTTCAAGATACCAACCAACCTGAATCACAGCGGTTATTCACCGAGGTGATGCAGCCGGCCGCCGAGAAGTCCTTTGCCGCCTTTGATCAGATGATCCTGGTTGCTGAACAGGCCAATAGCATGCGCAATGAGATGACAGCCATGGTCATGGGGCCCATGTACACTGAAGCTGAAGAAGCCATGGAGGTGCTCAAAGAGCTGGTTCATATCAATGAAGGGATTGCCAAAAATGCCGTTGAAGAAGCCCACGCTGCCACCGTGATGGCGGAGTCGTTTTCAATCGGCGGAAGTGCGATCGGGGTCGTTTTGGCGTTGACACTGGGTTTCTTCCTGTCACGCAGTATCAGTGTTCCGGTGGTTAAAGGCGTTGGACTCGCCCGGGAGATCGCCAAAGGTGATTTCAGCCATCGTCTTAATATGAATCGTGGCGATGAAATTGGCATTCTGGCAAAGTCCCTTGATGATATGGCTGAAAATCTTTCACGCAATGCCGATGTCGCTGAGCAAATCGCCGACGGCAACCTCAATGTCGAGGTACGTCTCTCGTCTGAAAAAGATCAGTTGGGCCTGGCCCTGCAGACCATGGTGCTTAATTTGAACGATATCCTGGGGCAGATCCAGGTCGCCGGGGAACAGATTGCTTCCGGTTCCGGTCAGGTCGCGGATTCGAGCCAGTCCCTCTCGCAAGGAGCGACCGAATCGGCCAGCTCATTGGAAGAGATTTCTGCCTCGC
>JAWOFG010000227.1:0-2754 GCA_046482365.1 Pelovirga sp.
CACTTGCGGAACCGTAACGCCCGCTGGCGACCTCATTTTTGATATAAACTTCCCAGTGCTCACCCAAACTAAGACTTGTTGTTGCCATAGATCTCTCCTTGTATTCATATTTAACAATTATGAATATTAAATCAGGATACACAGAAAGACAACCCGTTTTTGATCCTTGAAAAATGGTATCAGAAGAAACAGTGGGATGCGAGTAGATCAAAAAAGCGTTTCCTCGTAATCAGGCACTTCATTGAACCAGCGTGGATGGCGGCGTGCCTGCTGCAGTGCCCCTTCGGCCTGGGAAATGATCGCCTCTCGATCACGGGGGTAGCGTCCGGCCAGATTCAGACTGTTGGAGACGTGGTTGGAGCGCAAAATTGTCCCTTGCGGATTCAATTCGCGGACAACGGTCAGCGCTTCCTCGAGCACTTCGCCATGGCTTAAAGGCTCAATCCTGGTGAAATAGGCATCGTTATGGCGGCGGAACATGGTCAACAGGGAAAAATACTCCGGTGACAAGGCATTGATCCAGGCCGCCGTTGCCTGCGCATGTTCGGCGCTGCGCTTGCGGCCGGCAAGGCCCAGAATCGCCGTGATTGACAGTTTGAGGTCGGCGGATCGTGCGTTTTGACACAGCGTCAGCATTTCATCCGGGGTGAAGCCCTTGTTGGCAAGATGCAGCGTATCAGGGTCACCGCTTTCCAGGCCGAAGTAGAGGACCCGCAGTTTGCGCCGGCGCAACTCAGCCAGTTCGTCTATGGATTTGGTCGTCAGGCTGTTGGGTGAAGCATAGGCACTAACTCGCGTCAGGTTGGGGAAGGTTTGCGCCAGGCGATCAAGAACCGCCAGCAGGTCGCCCTGAGGATAGACCAGGCCGTCCCCGTCGCCCAGGAACACCCGCTGGATCTGCGGGCGATAGCCGGCCGGAATGCTCTCGATTTCAGCGACAATCTCCTTCAGGGGACGGCAGGAGAATTGCTTCATCTTGTACATGCCGCAAAAACCACAGCTGTTCTGGGAACAGCCGATGGTCACCTGAAAGATCAGGGAGCGTGCTTCTGATGGCGGGCGAAACAGCGGTTCGTTGTAGGTAAAGGGAAAACTCATCGGTATTGCCTTTTTGGAAATTTATCGTAAACTCGATAAGAAGTAGAAGCATAGTAAACATAAGCTGGCTGGACGGGCAAATGCTACCGCCGGTTCACAGAGAAAGGAAGGCTGTCATGGACGTCGTCCGTATCATTTTTGCTATTCTGCTTCCCCCCGTTGGCGTCTTTTTGCAGGTAGGACTTGGGATGCACTTCTGGCTCAATATTCTTTTGACGATCCTGGGTTATATCCCGGGTATTGTTCATGCCGTCTGGATTATCGCGAAAAAATAGCAAGGCGGTGAGGGCGCGAACCGTTCGCCGCCATGTTTTTGGCCGGCATTCCAGATGATTCATCGCCAAAAAAAATCAGCGCGGCGCCGGGCAGGTCAACCCGTGGAACTGTTCGCACGAATCTGCGACCTCTTTGATCAGATGTTCCTGCACCGGGCGGGATAATCCGAAATCCTCAATTTGATGCTGCAGCATCAGCGGATCCCCGTTGCATCCCAGATAACCGTTGATACGGGCCGCTGCGGTCGACGCGGCGAAATCCGTAGCCTCCGGGTAGATGGTCCGAAGTTCACTGAAAATCCGGAACGATTGCCGCAGCAGATACTTCTGGTGGTAATCCTCTGCCGGGTAAAAGGCCCGCGCCGGTTCAAGTGCCGTCGTGATGTCAGAGGAACTGCGTTGTGTCTGAAGTGCGTATGATTGTTCGGCCTGTTGCTGCTGTGATTCGTTCAGGTAGAAGATCGCGTTGCGGTACTGGCGGCTCCAGGGGTTGGAGGTCGGATCGTGGAGGTCCCAGAAGACCGCCAACAGCTCGGCGTAGGTCACCACCAGGGGATCAAATTCAACCCGGATAGCTTCGCTGTGGTCACCGATATTGGTGTAATCCGGCTTGGCGGAGGTGCCCCCGGTATAGCCGACCGTCGTCCTGATCACCCCCGGCATACTCCCGTACCGGGAGTCGATGCCCCAGAATCAGCCAAGGGCAAACAGGGCGAACTCGGTTTTTTTGACAATGGTCTTATCAATCACCGGCATTACCGGCGCAACAGCTATTGTCATCGGCACCTCACTGTTTGGCAGGTTATCCTTGTTTGAGATATCGGTAGCAAACCCTACAAAGGCAAAAGTCAACAACCCGGCGCAAAACAACACCAATGTGATCCGCCCGGAAAAGATCTGTTTCCATGATTTAGTCATGTCTTAAGTTTAACCGATATGTTGTCCTGAAGGGTAGAGGCGCGAGAGACAATGACCCCGTTCAGACACTTTGTCACAGCGGATACCGCGATGCGCCGAACCCGATTATTTAAGATCAGCATTAACACTAACACCGCGGGGCCGCGACTTGTGGTGCGCAGAAGGCCGATCAATATTCACCGGTAGTTTTTGGCGGCTGGCCGCTACCTCTTTTCACGAAAAGCAAAAAGCGCCCCCTCTCGCTGCGCTCGCCAGGTGGTTCCGCGCGTACATACGGAGGTAAAGGCCCGGACTGGTAAATATGATTTTACATCACCATCATTCCCGGGCAGTATTTCCAAATAAGGTTGTCAGCAAAAAGTGCCTGTAAATGCTATTAGATGTCTCACTACGCCGCAAGGAGGGAATATGTGCACGGATTGTGGTTTCACAGAAAGGCCAAAGAATGGTTCCCCGTCGTCGC
>JAWOFG010000131.1:0-5330 GCA_046482365.1 Pelovirga sp.
AACAAGTCCTTATTCAGAGGAAACTTCAATTCAACTAATATGCTGGAAATATTTTGACTGTCATGAGTATGGTGCTTCGTCGTGTTGATCAGTTTGAGGCTGTCAGCCAGTTGGGTATTTCCGGTCAGGTTGACACCATAAAGTTGCGGAGCTGAAAAGTTTCCATGGTTACCCTGATGAATTGTCACAAAGGGATTTAGTGTTTGAATATCTTCAATCAGAGTTTGTAACTCAGCAGCCGGAATGTCATCAATCTTGTTTAACAAGATCACATCTGCAAGGACAACCTGCTCTCTGGCAACACCGTATTTTTGTAAGACTGCAAACCCCTGCGTTGCATCAATGACGGTTGTGATCGAGCAGAATTCGAGTTGATCTTCCAATTCGGACACTTCACTTAAAAAATTGGCCGGATTTGCTAACCCGGTTGTTTCTACAACGACAAAGTCAGGTTGAAAACCGGAAACAATCTCTGACAGTGCCAGTTTCAAACTCCCAGACAGTGTGCAACAGATGCACCCCTCATCCATTTCAGTCACAGCGTAATGCTGACCGATCAGGTGGGTATCAAAACTTCTAGCCCCGATTTCATTTTGAATGATGGCGACAAAGGCATTGCGCTCTGTTTGATTTTCGATGAAATGATTCAGGAAACTGGTTTTACCTGAACCGAGAAAACCGGTCAGTATGATTAATTTTGGCCGCTCAGTGATGCCCATTGAATTTTTATCGACACTGAAGCGGGCTCCAGGGACCTGCGCTTGCCACCAGGCTTCATCCGCATATTCATGTGGTTTGGGAGATGATGAGTGCCATAGAATATCGGGTTGTAAAGCATCTCTGTCAGATTGGGATAACGAGCTATTTACTCCCCAGGTTAATGCGAGATCGGTCACTTTGGCTTCTGGGTGTTGTTCCTGTTGGGTCCGCAGGTCATGAAAGTATATATAGTGATGGCCATCCCCATAACTGCGCTTCAGGTGGCTTGGCGCCTCCTCGAGGCAGAAACTGAACGAAGCGGCGAGGACTCTGAAAAAATTGAGGGCAAGGGAGAAGCAGGCGAGATCTTGATCAACCGCACCGGGAGCAACGACCTGCTCCTGGCGGTTTTCTTTGGTGATGATCACACCGTCAGTGCTGACCAGGATAAGTTGATCTGCCGCTACCAGCGAAAGCTCTACGGCCTCTTTTCCTGAATTGAATGTAAAGTTGAGTTGGCCGATATGAAAGAGAGCTTTTAGGGTTTCATGGGTTGTGAATTCGCGGACATGATGAAGGTAGTCTGGTTGCAGGGCTGCGATGCAGGCCGCGACAGAAAATGATTCCAGTAACTCTTCCGTTGGTGAAGGGAAATAATACAGGGAAAATGTGGCATGACCCTGTCCGCTTTGTTGTGTTGCCCCCACAAGATTTAGCCCAAAAACGCCCTCCTGCTCGGCGATTTTAACACTGAAGCCATTATCTGGACATTCTTTCACCCCACGCCAGCCAAGGCGCTGTCTCACTCCCGGAATAAAATTGGAGCGTAACATAACGGCAGGCAGCAGTCTTGTGGTGGCCTGTTGCGCATCAGCAAGGACGGCTGGCGGTAAAATCGTGTTCAGTCGTTTTAACATGTTGTTGATCTCATAATCTTGGTGAAACGTTGGGCTGCCCTTGGTTGACGGCCCAACGGTTCACTTACAACCTGCCGTGGATCCAACGTTAGCCAAATGTTATGATATCTCCATTACCTAAATAAGCCTTATCTTTGGAGCGGTGTTGAGCCGTTCCTTCAATGACTGGATAGCCTTGCGAGATAAATTTCTTGGCACACAACACGCCGGTGCAATGGTTACAACCGATACGATCAAAATCATAGTTGCGCAAAGAGATTACTAGATCGTCATACTTCGGGTCCCAGTCGTCGAATGGCGAAATGTGAAGACCGCCATAGATTCCGTGGAAGTTGTCGTTTTCGTATTTGATTTCTTTGTATGCGGTTTCGGCAAACTGGATGATCCCCTGGTGACAACAACCCGTGACGCTGACCAAGCCTTTGTCGGCGACGTTAAAATACATCGATTGCTCACCGTAAACCCGGCAGATAATCGGGATATCAAAGACAAATGTTGCCATGCCGGGAATATGTGGATTCAACCCTGTCGGTAAAGTGACAACTTTTCCTGTGTGACCACAATCCTTGATGTACTGCAACCCTTCCGAATAAAATCCTTCAGGAATATAGAGGGTGATGGTTGGATCATATTTGAGTGTGACCGGCAGACCCCAGAAATGGTCGAAGTGTTCATGAGAGATGAACAACGCTTCAATCTCCCGGTTGAGCAGCATCTTGTCGATCCCTTCACGTTTGAAGCATTCGTGAGTCCAGGCATAACTCCAACCTGTATCGAGCAAAAACTTACGTTTGTTCCCGGACATTTCTTCAACTTCGATCAGTGCGGCAAAGCCACCGGCATTTTCTGGAGACACACAATTTTTAACACAAATGTCCCAGGCTTCATCAACTCTGTCAGGCAACAGGTGCTTGATTTTATCTATCCCTTCTTCGTAACTGCCTTTTCCCAACCCCTTACCGTTGCCGAAGGGTGGCCAATTATAATCGTACTGATTGACCAGCAAACCACCAGCCCCCTTGATGTCACCCATCAGAACAGAATTTTCAAACCAGCTGGTTTCGCTGACATTAGTCACTTTGACACTCTTGCAGACACCAATATCGGTCATCTTCCGGGCGGTTGCGTTGAAATGTTTTTTTCTTAGGGGCGAATAGGAGTAGAGACCCATGGCACCGATCATTCCAAGACCTATACCAGTTGTCGCTCCTTTAAGAAAATCACGACGCTTGATTTTTTCAGACATAATATTATCTCCTGAGTTGCGGCTATTTGAGCAGACCGATCGACTGTTATAAATATGGCAACGCCCAGACGGTGGCAAAGAAGAAAACAACTCCCATCACCACACCTGTACCGAGCCCGAGCCCGAACTTTGGAGTCGGCTTGATCTCTTCAATCTGCTCCTGCTGAGCAATATGTTCAGCCGCGAGTTCTTCCGCTGTCTTTGGTACCATCTTCCAGCCGGGCCAGTTATCCATAAACCAGTGATGAACCAGCATTAAATTGACCATCCAGATCATCGGAATCATCGGAAACTGCTGGGGATGGGAGAAGCCTTTCTGGGTACCGAGAAACAGGTGTGAGACCTTATAGTAAACGATGTACAACACTACACTCGCCACCAGCGTGATCAGGGTCCGCACTGCTACATTCACCGGCAGGCTGAACTTGCGCGGCCAGTTGCCGCAATAGAAGTTGAGAAACAGGGCCGGCACCAGAAAGAAAATAGCCATTTCACCAACGTGCAGCCAACGCCAGTCGGGAGCGGCGTCACGGCGGGTGCCGCGGATAGCTTCGCCCCACACCAGTTCCTGGGCGAAATAAAGGAAGAAGTGAATCGCCAGGGCGATGCCGATGATGCCAAAGAAGCAGGCCAATCGCCGACTCCAGTTATGCTTGATAAGACTGAAGGGGTAACGCTCCCAAATGGTCTCCACCAACCACACCACAACAGTGCAGCACATGATCCAGCTGACATGGAAATTGCCTGAGACGGTATCAGCAAATTCCTCCCAATATGGGGGGGCAATTGAGGTGAAATATTGCCATGGGTGGTAGAGAATTCCCATGTGCGGATGCATGGTGACAAAATAGATGAGGGTGGAAAGAAAGAAGGTTACCACCAGGATAGAGAAGCCCTTCACCGGCTGCGGCATCTTGGCCCAGGGTGCCTCTTCCAGCGCCACAACCCAGGCTGGCGACAGCCAGGAGGCAATAGCGGCGAACATCAGGATAGCCAGGCTGGCGTATTCAATGGCGAAGAAGCTGGTGATGCCGGGAAGCTTCTCCAGTTGTTCCGGGTTGAAGTAGGCCAGTCCATAGTTGCCGAGGAAGCCTTCAAAGAAGCCCTTGATCAGTACCAACATGATGCCGACAGACACCAGCGTCAGCACCGTGCCCTTGACCAGCGGATGGGCCGTCTCCAGCCAGTTGCGGCGGAAGGGCCAGTAGTTGAACAGGTAGACCATCCAGATCATCATGATCAGCCACCAGCGACAATACATGTAACCGACATAGGGGGTATACATGCGCATATAGCCTCGGGGATCCTGGAAGATCCACCAGGTGGCGTAGAAAACCGCCAGCAACAGCACCAGGCTGACCAGGGCGGGGACCGGCCCCGTCCAGCGCTTGACCAACTTGCGTTCCTCCAGGAACCCTGCGCCAAACTTTTCCATAGATATCTCCTTTGGTAAATTGCCTAGCTTGAGGAAGTCGACACTGACTACCGGCTTCTCCACTGCCCCTCCGTTCGATTACATAGAACTAGCCTGCCTGCCGCTGCATGCGCTGGCGAATGGCGCGCGCCAACACCTCCGGATCGCCCTGCGGATCCAATCCAAGTCGTTGCGCCTCTTCCACCAGCAGCATCGGCGGCAGATCGGATAAAAGTGGATCCGACAAGATGGGTGGAGATGGTTCACTTGACGGCTGCGTCGGCCAAAGCTGGAACACCAACCGCACCGTCTCCTGCCCCATTTGACGGAAAAAATCCTTGCGCGATAAGTTTTGTGACATAGCGACTCCCTATTGCATCGTCCCTGTGCGTGCAGCCTCAATTATCGGTGACAGGGGTATTTGTTTTAGCTCGGCAAAAGCGATACTGGTATTGACGATCTTGCGTCGCAAGCTCGTCATCGCTTCATCGGCGTCATGGCGTTTGAGGGCCCTCAGGATCTGGACAATATCGGCGAACATCTTGTCGCGCTCGCTATCGCTAAAGTCGAAAAAATCCGGAAAGATTACGGAGGAACTGGCGCAGAAGAGAGTGACAATCTCGCCAATAACTGGATTACCGGTGGCCGTAGCGATGATGTGAAAAAAATCGCGGGTGCGGTGTTTGATGCCATCCCGATCCTTGTGTACGATGGCCTGGCCCAATTCGGTGGTGCACTGTTCCAGTCGAAGCAACTGCGCCACTGTTATCCGCTGGGCGGCAAGGGCCACCACTCCGGGCAGAAACAGGTAGGCGGCTTCGAAGCGTGACATCAGTTTGCTGAAGGATTCTGTTGAGGCCGTCATCTCTGCCCGGCAGGGTTCTGCTGACAGAAGATAGCAACCACTGCCCTTGCGGATGGCGACAACCCCAAGCCCTTCCAGTCGACGCAGGGTGCTGCGCAGGGTGTTGCGACTGACGCCGAACTCTACCGCCAGATGACGCTCTGCCGGCAGGCGTTGCCCCGGCAACCAGACACCGGCGGCGATCCGTTG
>JAWOFG010000157.1:0-4556 GCA_046482365.1 Pelovirga sp.
CTGTTGATCGTGGTCATGGCCGTGATCGTGGTGATGGTCGCTACTTCCCGCCAGCAGCCAGGCACATAGCAGGTTGATGACCAGTCCGATGACCGCCACCAACAATGCTTCGCGGGCATGGAGAACAGTGGGGTTGAACAGGCGCTGGATCGACTCATAGACCAGCCAGATAACCGACAGTCCCAGCAGCAGGGCGCTGGTATAGGCTGCCAGGTCACCGATCTTACCGCTGCCAAGGCTCAAACGGCGGTTGCCGGCGTGGTGACGAGTCAGATAGTAAGCTCCTGCTGCCAGACCCAGGGCAACGGTGTGACCCCCCATGTGAACGCCGTCAGCCAGCAATGCCATGGAGCCGGTCAACCAGCCGCCGAGGATTTCGGCGATCATGGTTACCAGGGTCAGTATTGTGGCAATCAGGGTGCGGCGTTCAGCCTTACTCTTTTTACCGTGACCGAAATCATGGCGATAGCAGATTTGCCCGGCGATGCAGTTATTGTTGTTTGTCGATGGTGCAGTCATGGTCAAGATCTCATGGGTTAATGGTTGAAATGAGAATCTCAGCGTGTCACATGGATCCGATCTGGTCAACGGTGTAGATTGTTTGTTTTGAACATCAATATCATTTTCTTTTGCTTTTGTGACATATGTCACAGATTTGAGAGTTCGGCCTGGCTATAGTGTCGCCAAACAAAAATGTCAGCCCGATGATCTTTGTGTCCCTGACATGTTGAAACAATTGCTGCTCCAGACAGGGGTATCGCAGCTGATGATAATCATAAAGGATAAAGCTATGGAACATTCTATCAGAAATTTACTGGTCAACCAGAAAGCCCGTATCACCGCAATTACTGGAACCGGCGAAACCTGCCGTCGGCTGCGCGATATGGGGTTGATTCCCGGTACTGAAATCAAGATCGTCGGTCGGGCGCCCCTGAAGGACCCGGTTGCCTTGCGGCTGCGCGATTTTACCTTGACCCTGCGCAACAACGAAGCCGACTGCGTCATGGTTGAAGCAATGGAGGAAGGTCATGAGTAACACGGCCACGATTGCCCTGGCTGGCAATCCCAACTCCGGCAAAACGACCCTGTTCAATGCCCTTACCGGGGCGCGTCAGCGGGTTGGCAATTATCCGGGCATTACGGTCGAACGCAAGGAAGGGCACCTCAATCAGAATCAGACCAAGATTAAGGTTATTGATTTGCCCGGCTGCTATTCATTGTCTTCCTATTCTCAGGAAGAGCTGGTGGCGCGCCAGGTAATTATCGACGAACGACCTGATATTGTTATCGATATTCTCGATGCGACCCGGCTGGAGCGCCACCTCTACCTGGCTGTGCAGTTTCTTGAGATCGGCATTCCGGTTGTTCTGGCGTTGAATATGATGGATGAAGCGAACAAGCAAGGATTACGCATAGATGGCCGCAAACTGTCGGCGCTGCTGAAGTGTCCGGTGGTCGAAACCGTGGCACGTTCAGGCCAGGGCAAGCAGGCGGCTATCCAGGCGGCGCTGGATCACCCACGCATCAAAAGTGGTGGCAGGTGGGAACCGCTCGAAATCTCCTATGGCGCCGATCTGGACCTGGCGTTGGTGGCAATGGTCGAAAAAATTGAAGAGGCCGGCTTTTTAACCGATCGCTATCCAGCCCGCTGGGTCGCCCTTAAGTATCTGGAGAGCGACGAAGAAATTCTGGTCGCCGGTCGCAAGCTCGGTGGTTTGGCGCAAGAACTTGAAGACATTGTAGAAAAAACCACCGAACACTGCCGGAAAACCCTGAATACCACGCCGGAAGGACTGATTGCCGATTATCGCTACGGCCTGATCAACTCGATTCTGCGCCAGGATGTTCTCATTCACCAGCCATCTCACCAC
The DNA here is from genome assembly GCA_046482365.1 of Pelovirga sp. Taxonomy (GTDB): domain Bacteria; phylum Desulfobacterota; class Desulfuromonadia; order Desulfuromonadales; family Geopsychrobacteraceae; genus Pelovirga. The sequence goes on from JAWOFG010000157.1 coordinate 1,872, forward strand.
GACCGCATCGATCAGTCGACCCGGATTGACAGTGTCTTGACCAACCGGATGCTGGGCCCGATTATTATGCTCGGTATTCTTTACGCCATGTTCCATATCACCTTTACCCTGGGCGAGATCCCGATGGGTTGGCTGGAAGGTTTCTTCGGCTGGCTCGGGGAGACCGCGAAAGCTATCATCCCGGAAGGTCTGGTTCAGTCTCTGGTTGTCTCGGGTGTTATCGACGGGGTCGGTGGGGTGATGGGCTTCGTGCCGTTGATCGCCGTTATGTTTCTGCTTATTTCCTTCCTGGAAGACTCAGGTTATATGGCGCGGGTGGCTTATATGCTGGACCGGGTCCTGCGAATCTTCGGACTGCACGGCTGCTCGGCGATGCCTTTTATCATTTCCGGCGGCATCATGGGTGGATGCGCGGTTCCCGGCGTCATGGCAACCCGCACCTTGCGCAGTCCCAAGGAGAAACTGGCAACCTTGATTACCGCACCATTCATGCCCTGCGGCGCTAAACTGCCGGTCTTTTTGTTGTTGATCGCGGCCTTCTTCAGTGACAACGAGGCCCAGATCATGTTCCTGATCACCTTGTTCGCCTGGATGATGGCGCTGTTGGTATCCTGGTTTCTGCGTTCGACCCTGATCAAGGGGGAACCGACTCCTTTCGTCATGGAACTACCTCCTTATCGCATGCCGACCCTGCAGGGCATTCTAATCCATACCTGGGAGCGGGTCTGGCAATATATCAAAAAGGCGGGAACCGTCATTCTTGCGGTGTCTATTCTGCTCTGGGCGGCGATGACCTTTCCCGGTCTGCCGGATGAAGCTGCCAATAGTTTTGCGATCGAGCGCGAGGCGGTAATGACTGCAGTTCTCAACAAGGATGAGCGCGAGCAGCAGATTTTCGAGATTGACAATCGTGAAGCCCAGGCGGCCTTGCAACACTCCCTGGCCGGCCGGGTCGGCAGCTTTTTTGAGCCGATCAGTCAATGGGCCGGATTCGACTGGCGCACCAATATCGCTCTGGTCGGTGGCTTTGCCGCCAAAGAGGTGGTCGTTTCAACCCTGGGCACGGCCTACTCTTTAGGGGAGGTCGATCCTGAAGAAACCGGTTCTCTGTCCAGTCAGATTGCTACTGATCCGAACTGGAGCCGGGCGACAGCCCTGTCGTTGATCGTCTTTGTGCTGATCTATGCCCCCTGCTTTGTCACCGTTGTTGCTATGGCAAAAGAATCATCATGGCGTTGGGCGATCTTTTCCACCATCTTTAACACGGCCCTGGGTTTTGCTCTTGCGGTTCTGGTGTTCCAGCTGAGCAGCCGCTTGCTGTTTTAAACCTTGGATTGTGCTGAATAGTTATGGAGATTTTAACATGTTAAATTTTGATGTTTTGGTTGTAGTGCTTATCGTGGTCGCGGCAGCGGCTTACCTTTATCGACAATTTTCCGCGGCTAAAAAAGGCTCCAGCTGCAGTTGCTCAAATGCAGGAGATTGCTGCCGGAAAAAAACCAAGACAACATGATCCCGTCTTGTTGGGACATATTGCGCTGGTAATGGCCGGGTTGCCGGAACCCTTTGTTGCGCCACGATGGTGTTTAAGCCTTCATCGAAAAACTTTGCAATAATGGTCTCTTTGCTGTACTTTTGAAAGTGATAATCAGGTTGTACTGTTGCCTGAGGGAAATAGTATTGACTCGATGCTGTTGGTTGTTAGAGGGGAAAATAAGCGTTACTGTAGGGGTTTAATGAAAATGATCATCAAAAGCAATCTGGAGGGTGCCGTGAGTTCTGCGTCCCCGGCGAGGTTGGGCAGCTCTCAGTCCGGGTCCTGTTGCGCCCGTGCAGGGTGTTCGCAGCGCGAACTAACCTGGGTCGATCTGATTAACCGTTACCCGTCGCCCCGCGAATGCCTTGCCGCTTTTGTCGTCAGCAGTGCCGCCGAGGTGATTGCCGGAGTCAAACCTGCCAGAGGCTTTATTTCCGGCAAGAGTCGCCCCTGGCAAGGTCGGTGTCTGTGGCGGATTTATGGGCCACCAGGTCGTAGTTTGAAAATTTATCAACGTTTTAGAGCCGAACGGCAGGCCATCAATCGTCGTATAGTTGCGGGCAATGGCCCTATTGCGTTGCTGCTTGCTTCATGAAAACACCTATTAAACAGCTGGCATGCCTGCGCCGAGCCCCCTTATTAGAGGACTTAGGTGATGTTTTTTGTCAACAGATAGGGGACGCAGCTCGCAGTCGGGACTACAAAAAACGTCTGGGACGAATCGATAACGAAGAACTGTCAACCCGCCTGCATTTTGTCATGAACGGTGAAATGCATCTGTTGCGGATCTCACCTGACGGTCAGGAGTGTCTGATTGAACGTTATCTGCCCGGGGATTTCTTTTGTCTTTCTTCTCTTCTCAGTGGCCGCCGTTGTAACAGCTTTGTTGTCAGCGCCACCAGTTCCCAGGTGTTGTTCTGGTCGCAGGAGTGGTTTCGCCGCCTGCTTCAGGGTGACGCTCGCTTTTACGGTAACCTGCTTAAACAGATGGCCAGGCAGGTAGAGCAGGAGCGCAGCCTGCGGACCTTGGCGCGTTGCGCCGGAAGTGACAGCAAGCTGGTCGCTTACCTGTTGCACAAGCTCGATAATGCCCACTGTTGCATGCAGCACAAATCCCTGGTGGTTGATCTGCGCCCCATCGGCCTGAC
>JAWOFG010000187.1:0-15348 GCA_046482365.1 Pelovirga sp.
CGTCCCTGGCCGTCAATAAAACCGACAATCAGCGGGATACTTGCCAAATGACAGGGGGACAGCACAACGCTGGCGATACCCCAGGCGAATGCGGCCAACAGTGCCATCAGGGGCGCACCACTCATAGCACTGTTGAGGGCGATAAATAACGATTCCACCAAAACCATCCTGTTGGTTAAAAGGTATACCCAAGCTCTTTCCAGGTGGCGAGGATATCTTCCTTGCCGATAAAGCCAACGCGGCGGTACAGTTCCTTTCCGTCCTTATCATAAAAGATCTGGGTGGGAATCATCCTGACGTTGAAACGTGCCGCCTGATCGCGATTTTCCCACACATCAATAAAGATCACATCCATGCGGCCGGCATACTCTTCGGTCAAATTATCCAGAATTGGTTTCATCTGCTTGCAGGGTACACATTTGTCAGCGCCCAGATCAACGAGCATAGGAAGGCCCGAGCCGAGGGTGACTTCGGCCGCGGTGCTGGCGTTTTGACTGGACTGGTTACAGCCGCCAAGAACGACGATGACCAGCACGATGATCAGGGATCGGATGATACGAGATAGCATGGCTATTCTAGCCTTTCAGATGGTTGGCAATTTGCTCGGGGGTGAGGAGTTTGCCTTGTGATACCACTTTGCCGTCGATGACCAGTCCCGGCGTGGTCATGACGCCGAAGGCCATAATGTCGTTAAGTTGGGTGATCTTTTCGATCTGAATGTCAACCCCAGCGATGGTGGCGGCTTTTTCAGCATTAGCAGTCAAGTCGTTGCATTTTTTACAGCCGGTTCCGAGGATCTGAACTTTCTTCATGACTTCTCTCCTTGCGATTTATGTAGGGTGAGTTGTTGTTAGGGGAAGAAATGACCATAAATCATTCCGCTGATGGTTGCCATAATGACCACCAGGGTAACAAAGGTGGCGGTTTTTTTAATCCCCATGACGCTATTGATGACCAGCATGTTGGGCAAGCTAAGAGCCGGACCTGCCAGCAGTAGAGCCAAGGCCGGACCGTTCCCCATGCCGGCGCCGATCAGCCCTTGAAGGATGGGAACTTCCGTCAGAGTGGCAAAATACATAAAGGCACCGACAACCGAAGCAAAGAGGTTGGCCTGAAGGGAGTTGCCTCCAACCAGTCCCGCAACCCAGGTGGAAGGGATCAGCCCCTCATTGCCCGGGCGTCCCAAAAGGGCGCCGGCAATAAGGACACCAAAAAACAGCAGGGGCATGATTTTTTTGGCAAAATCCCAACTGTTGGCCGACCAGTCGCGCAATTCGTCGGCTTCACTGCGATCCAAGGTCGTCAGCAGTGACAAACCGATGACCCCGACCACAAAGGGGATCAGCGGATTATCCGGCCAGATCAGTGCCGCAACAATGACAGCTGCTGCCGTTATCAACATTTTTAGTTTGTCGACCCCAAACCACAGAACCAGAATGATCGCCAGCATGATCGAGAAGAAACTGGTCAGATACCACTTAGATGAATATATTGTTGCCCAAATCCCATTGCTTTCACCGGAACTGCCCCAGTTGGCGAAGACCAGAATACCGACCATGCTGCCGAAGTACAGGGCGTTTTGCCACAAGGGACGACTGACTTCAGCGTCCGGCATGGCAGCGGCATCGATCCGCTGTTGATCGTCCTTGCGGAAGATAAACTGCATCAACAGGCCGATAACCACAGCAAAAACAATGGCGCCGATGGCACGAGCGATCCCCATTTGTGGACCCAGAACCGCACCGGTTAACACAATCGCCAGGATGTTAACCGCCGGGCCGGAATACAAAAAAGCACAGGCTGGACCCAGACCCGCGCCCATGCGATAAATACCGGCAAAGAGGGGAAGAATTGTACAGGAACAGACGGCCAGCAGGGTTCCGGAGACTGAGGCGACCCCATAGGCCGTGACCTTGTTGGCTTTTGGACCAAGGTATTTCATCACCGCCGCCTGGCTGATAAACACGGCAACAGCACCGGCGATGAAAAAAGCCGGGATCAGACACAGGATAACGTGCTCCTGGGCATACCAGCGCACCAGATAGAGAGCCTCCCAGATGGCTGCTTCCACCCGACCGCTGCTTTTCAGCCATTCGACCGGCAGGTAAAAGCAGAGGATAAAAACCCCGATAATAATCGCCAGGATTTTCAGTTCAGCAAAACGTTTCACTTAGACTCTCCATGTTTGTTATTTGGCAAAAAAGCCAAATAGATACTGAAAAAAATACTCTTACTTATTGACGTAACGCCTCATCGCGCTGCGAGTCCAGAACCGACTCGACGCACCCGAAAAAATTGAGGATACAGTGAACCTTCAAACGGTAGAACACCTGGTTGCGGCGCTTGTCGTCTACGACAATTCCAGCCTCGCGCAGCACTGTAAGATGTTTGGATACGGTGGAAACATCTGCGCCGATCATTGCCGTCAGGTCACAGACACAGCGCTCACCTTTTTCCAGTTCCTCAACAATGAACAACCGGGTGGGGTGAGCTAATGCTTTGATCACCCTGGTGCGAGCGAGCAGTTGAGGTTTTTGTTGTTGGTATTTAGCTGACGCTGTTTGCATGTTTGGCAATATAGCCAAATACAAGCTGGGGTCAAGTTATTTTAAAGTTTTTAATCAGCCCTCTTGGCTTGACATGTATCCGTATAAGCAGATACTTTAGCCTCATGAGAGCTGTTGCCCACATCTTCAAAGCCCTGTCGGACGAAACCCGTTTGCGGATTCTGGCTTTACTAAGCAGCGGTGAGCTTTGCGTCTGCGATCTGATGGCGGCGCTGGAATTACCGCAGTCGACGGTTTCGCGTCATCTGGCTTATCTGCGCAATGCCGGACTGGTGGACGATGAACGGCGCGGTGTCTGGATGTTTTATCGGCTTAAGCAAGCGAACGCACTGGGTGATGAACTGCTGCGCTTGTTGCTTGAAAAGCTGAATGAATCACATCAGGTTCAAGCGGACCAGCGAGCTCTAAACCGCTTGTCCAGGTCTTCCGAAAAAAAATGCAGCTGAGTTTTTTATGAAATCCATTTGCATATGCGGATAGAAGAAAGGACTGTTTCCGAATGAAAAGGGTTCTATTTTTATGTACCGGCAACTCCTGCCGCAGCCAGATGGCCGATGGCCTGATCAATCATGATTTTGCCGGCCAGATCGAAGCTTTTTCCGCCGGCACCGAACCTCATGGTCTTAATCCCAAGGCGGTCGAGGTGATGGCGGAGGTTGGCATCGATATCTCCGCCAACAGTTCTGATCACATCAGCAAATATGAAGGGCAGAGTTTTGATTATGTCATTACCCTGTGTGGTGATGCCAACGACAAATGCCCGCTGTTTTTCGGCGGCGTTAAACGGATCCATATCGGTTTTGATGATCCCCCCAAGGCGACCGGCAGTGATGAAGAGGTGATGAATGTCTATCGCCGGGTTCGGGATGAGATCCGCACCCAATTGGGTGACTATTTTCGCAATGAACTGGCAGGGAGTTAAGGCATGACAAAACAAAGGCTGGAAGGCATCAGTTTTTTTGAGAAGAACCTGACGCTCTGGGTGGTCCTGTGCATGGTTGTCGGAGTGCTGATCGGTAAATTTCTTCCCGAGATTCCGGAAACCTTGAGCCGGTTTGAATATGCAAAGGTTTCCATCCCCATTGCCGTACTGATCTGGCTGATGATCTACCCGATGATGATGAAGGTTGATTTTGCCAGTGTGAAAGATGTGGGTCGAAATCCCACCGGACTCTACGTCACCTGGATTGCCAACTGGCTGATCAAGCCGTTTTCCATGTTCGGGATTGCCGCTTTCTTTTTCTATGTCGTGTTCAGCCCCTTTATCCCACCGGATCTGGCCAAGGAATACCTGGCCGGCACAGTGATACTGGGAGCCGCACCCTGTACTGCCATGGTCTTTGTCTGGAGTCATTTGACTCGCGGCAACCCGGCCTACACGGTGGTTCAGGTCGCCACCAACGACCTGATCATTCTTATTGCCTTCACTCCCATCGTCGCTTTGCTCCTCGGGATCGGCGGTATCAGTATTCCCTGGGATACCCTGTTTCTCTCGGTGGTGCTTTTTGTAGTGATTCCACTGGCTGGCGGTTCCGCCACCCGCCATTATGTGATCAAGCACAAGGGGAAGGATTATTTTATCAACACCTTTTTACCTAAATTCAACAATATTACCATCGGTGGCTTGTTGCTGACCCTGATACTGATTTTTTCGTTTCAGGGAGAGGTGATTCTCACTAATCCCTTTCATATTGTGCTGATTGCAATTCCTTTGATCATCCAGACGATCTTTATCTTTTTCCTGGCTTATTTTGGATGTTTGAAGTGCCGGTTGAGCCATGATATCGCCGCTCCGGCCGGGATGATCGGTGCCTCCAATTTTTTTGAACTGGCGGTTGCAGTCGCCATTACCCTGTTTGGTGCCGCCTCACCGGTGGTGCTGGTGACCATTGTCGGGGTGCTGGTGGAAGTACCGCTGATGCTGGCGCTGGTGAAATATGCCAATCGGACCCGCGACTGGTTTCCGGCGGCTTATTGAACAGGGAGAGAGGTTGAATGGTAAGCGAATCAGGATTAGAGGCTTGAGTGCAAACGTTGCTGGTCGGCCAGGCGTTGATTGCCTGGCCGACCCCCGCCTCCCCGTTTGTAACAATTTTTTACCTTAGTCACCTCAGTCAGCGAATACTGTAGTCAGCTACCAGCCAGGCACCATCCTCGCGGCGCAATATAATGACTTCAGCCGCCTTGTTTTTGTGCAAGGTACGTGCTTCAAACTGGACAATCAGATAATCACCATCCGGCAAGCGCGGGTAGATGCCGATCGAACGCAGGGCGGTCAGCTGCCGTTGCTGAACCGGCCCCAACAACAGGTGGGTCCGCTCGATAGCGGCTGCAAACTCCTGTTCGCTCTGGGCCAGCCGCAGCAAGGGTGAGGCCTGGCTGTAGGCAGCACTGCTGTTGCCACTGTCGATCATCCGGGCAAAACGTTCGGCCGCAGTGACGGCGTCTGCTGAGAGCAGATCGCTGGAATGACCGATTGCAGCCGATAACAGGATATAAATGCCGATAAGTGCAATCAATATCCGTTTTTTCATGACCCCTCCCTTTCCGCTTTGAAACATGTCGTTTAACTTTTTCTGAGCTATTGTCTGGCATCCAGCCATTGGTGGATTTCATCCACAGAGGCCGGTTTTTGGAAGATTTTACAGCCCAGTTGTTGGGCCTGATCGTACTCTTCGCTTGACCAGCTTCCGGAAATGACAGCCCTGCGGTGCTTTGGCAGTTTGCAGCCGCGATCGGTAAGCCACTGAATTAACTCAAGCCCGCTCATGCCCGGCATCTGGTTGTCGGTAATCAGGGCATCGGCGCAGTCATTGCCGCCGCAGCGCACGCAGCGACTTTTATCAGCCACGTAGCTGGTCGGATCGGCAAAAGCTGTGACCTTAAAATCCTTTTCCATCAGTATTTCTGTCATCAGATCGCGACACAAGTGGTTGTCCTCAAACAACAATGCAACTTTTGGTGGCATTACAGGCTCCTTGCTGACAGCAGGACAGTGTATGCCCCTTATTGTAACGATGATTTCTGAAAAATTTCTGACTGGGATGAGGCAAAGCCATTTATTTTGTAAAAAAGTTGAAAATTTTGAATGGCAATCTGTGATTTGTTATCGATTTCCTGATAGGATCCTTGCTTGATAAAGATTTACAATAATGAGGCTCACCAATGGCAAAAATAGAAAAACTCTTCCAGATTCTGCAGCAGCAAGGTGGTTCCGACCTGCACCTGTCGCCCGGTAACCCTCCGCTCATCCGCGTGTCGGGACAATTGCGACCGGCCATCAACCAGGTCCTTAACGGGGATCAGAATCGCGCCCTGGTTTACGAAATCATGAACGAAGCTCAACGCAAGGATTTCGAGGAGCGTCACGATCTTGATTTTGCCTACGAGGCCGATTCTATCAAGGCGCGCTTTCGCGCCAACATCTTCATGGGGCGCCTTGGTGTCAGTGCCGTTTTCCGGATTATTCCGGCGGATATCTTAACCGTTGAGCAATTGGGATTGCCTCAGGGGGTACTGGATTTCTGTGATTTCAAAAAGGGATTGGTGCTGGTGACCGGCCCAACCGGTAGTGGTAAATCAACCACCCTGGCAGCGATGATCGATCACATCAACCGCAATCGCAATGAGCATATTCTGACCGTTGAGGATCCGATTGAATTTGTCCATCATGGTCAGAAAAGTCTGATCAATCAGCGTGAAGTCGGGGTCCATACCCGCAGTTTTGCCAGTGCTCTCAAGGCCGCTTTGCGTGAAGATCCCGATATTATCCTGGTAGGGGAAATGCGTGATTTGGAAACTATTGAACTGGCTGTTACCGCAGCAGAGACCGGTCATCTGGTATTTGGCACCCTGCACACCAGCAGTGCGGCCAAAACCGTTGACCGCCTGGTCAATGTGTTCCCCACGACCCAGCAGGAACAGATCCGTACCATGCTGGCAGAGTCGTTGCGTGGCGTCGTTGCTCAGCAGTTGTTGCGGACCCTGGATGGCAAGCGATGCGCGGCACTGGAGATTCTCAAGGTTAATACAGCGGCGGCCAATCTGATTCGCGAAGGGAAAACCTTCCAGATCCCCTCAATTATCCAGACCGGCAGCAAGGATGGTATGCAGTTAATGGACCAGGCGTTGCAGAAGTTGATCAATGACAAGAAGGTTTCGGTCGAAGAAGCAGCCCGTTTTGCCGCGAATAAGGGGCAGTTTACGGCACAGAATAACGCGGCAGGAGGCCATAATGGATGATCAACGGATTATTGTTGAAACCTGTGATGTGGAGCTGGTGATGGTGAATGGATTACGCATCCATGGCGAAACCTTCCTGCAGTTGCAGGGGGCTTATCTGACCGGGCCCCAGCGGGTGGGTGAACTTCTCAATGATGACGAGACCTTCCTGCCGCTACGCCGGGATGGCCTGGTGCAGCTGGTCAATCTCGAACAGACGGTTTCTGTGTCACTCTCCGCTGAGCTGGAATTTGATCCACTGCTGACCTTAGGCGAGGAACATCGCGTACGGGTTGAGCCGGTTGCTGGTGATGCTATTGAAGCGAGAATTTTTGTTAATTTGCCGGGCAATAAAAGCCGGGTCAAAGATTTTCTCAATCAAAAATTACGTTTTCTGCCATTTCTGGACAACGATCGGGTTATCTATGTTGCCCGCAAAAAAATACTGCGAGTAACTGACTGAGTCTTTCAATGGATCAAATCGTTTGTCACGAGCAAACAACTCGCGGCAATGTCTAAAATCAATGCACATAACAGCCAAAGGTAAAAACGATGATGTTCTGGTTTATCTACGCATTGACCGGTGCAGTGGTAGGGGTACTGGCCGGATTGTTGGGAATTGGTGGCGGAATTGTCATCGTGCCGCTGCTCACCTTCACTTTTGTGGCTCAACAGTTCCCTGAAGCCTATATCCTTCATCTGGCCCTGGGAACCTCCCTGGCGACTATCATTGTCACCTCTATTTCCAGCTTTCGTGCCCATCATGCCCGCGGCTCGGTGAACTGGGTAGCAGTCAAGGGGTTGGCTCCAGGGATTCTGCTGGGAACCTTTATGGGGACCTGGGTGGCGGCACAGCTCTCCAGTAAGTTCTTAAGCGTGTTTTTTGCCTGTTTTATCTATTATGTGGCTATTCAGATGTTGCTGAACATTGCTCCGAGTCCGTCGCGCAGTCTGCCGGGAAAAGCCGGGATGTTTGGCGTTGGCGGCGTCATCGGTGGCATTTCGAGCTTGGTGGGTATCGGTGGTGGAACCATGACGGTACCCTTTATGGGGTGGTGCAATCAACCGATGCACACTGCGGTGGGTACTTCGGCAGCGGTTGGTCTGCCGATTGCGGTGGCTGGTACCTTGGGCTATCTGCTGAATGGTTTCTTCGTTACCGGTCTGCCGACTGGCAGCCTTGGTTTTGTCTACCTGCCGGCCTTGCTTGGTGTGGCGGTGGTGAGTTATTTTACCGCTCCCTTCGGCGTGCGGCTTGCCCACGCCCTTCCGGTGGCGCGCCTGAAAAAAATCTTTGCGGTTTTTCTGTTATTGATGGGGACACGCATGGTCCTGAGCTTTTTTTAAAGGATCGTTGGTTCACTAAAAGGATATGTTAATGGAAAATTTCTGGATGGCGCTTGGCCTGACTGTTTTTGCCGGTATGGCTACCGGATTCGGCAGTCTTATTGCTTTTATGGCAAAGCGCACCGATTTTCGTTTTCTTTCTATCGCCACCGGCTTTTCGGCTGGTGTCATGCTCTATGTTGCCTTTGTGGAAATATTCTTCAAAGGGGCTGAAGTGTTGACCGAGGCTTTCGGTGACTACTGGGGGCACTGGATCAATACGGGTGGATTTTTTGCCGGCATGTTGATGATCGGCTTGATCGATGCCCTGATTCCTGCCGCTGAAAATCCGCACGAGATCCATTCTGAAGATGAAACCCGGGCCATTCGTAAAGAAACGGAGCCGGAAGTTTATATCCGGGAACATGGTCTTGAAGACAAAAAATTGATGCGGATGGGGCTGTTTACGGCCCTGGCAATCACGATTCATAATTTTCCGGAAGGGATTGCGACCTTTCTGGCGGCTCTTGAAGATCCTGCTCTGGGCGTTGCCATTGCGATAGCTGTTGCCTTGCATAATATTCCGGAAGGTATCAGTGTTTCGGTCCCCATTTATTATGCGACCGGCAGCCGCCTTAAAGCCTTCTGGTATTCGGTCCTCAGTGGTCTGGCGGAGCCTGTTGGGGCGATTATAGCTTATCTTGGCATCGTGATGTTTTTTGGTGGTCAAGATGGTGTTGTCCCACCGGAAGTGATGGGCTTTCTTTTCAGCGGCGTGGCCGGTACCATGGTCTATATCAGTCTCGATGAGTTGCTACCTACCAGCAGGGCTTACGGCAAAGGCCATGACAGTTTGATCGGGCTGGTCGCCGGGATGGTGGTCATGGCGTTGAGTTTATTGTTGATGATGTAGTTCTTGCGCCCGATGGATACGTGTCGTCAATGGCAAAAAAACAGAAAACGAAGCTTTTGCAGCAGATGGTTGGTGCTCATAGCCGGCCTATGTGGTTCCTTGCGGTTTTTCTCTGTGTGGTGCTCGCCGGATGTGCGGAACTCAACTACTATCGTCAGGCCGCTCTTGGTCAATGGCACCTGCTGGCTCAACGACGTGATATTGAGGAACTGCTCGCTGCTGATCAGACATCCGCTGACCTGAAACAGCGCCTGGAACTGGTGCAGACCATCCGTGATTTTGCCGACACCGAATTGTCGTTACCTGACAATCGCAGCTACCGTACCTATGCTGACCTGAAACGCCCCTATGCGGTCTGGAATGTTGTCGCCACCTCCTCCCTGTCTGTTGATCCGCGCACCTGGTGCTTCCCGGTAGCCGGCTGCGTTCCCTATCGCGGATATTTTGATGAGACCGCAGCGCATCGTTTCGCCCAGGACCTGGAAGCCAAGGGGTACGATGTTCATGTCTATGGGGTTCCTGCCTATTCCACCCTCAACTGGTTCGATGACCCTGTTCTCAATACCTTTATTCACTATCCGGAGTCCCATCTGGCCGGCTTGATTTTTCATGAGCTGGCGCATCAGCAGCTGTATATCAAGGATGATAGTACCTTTAATGAATCCTTTGCCCGGGTGGTGGAACTGGTTGGGGTAGAACGCTGGCTCACATTTCGCCGGCAACAGGACAAGATGAGCGCCTATCGCCAACATCGGTCACGTCAACAGCAATTTATCGATCTGATATTGCTGACGCGCCGGGAGCTTGAGGCTGTGTATCACAGCGATGTTGCAAAATCCGTCCAGCTCGCAACCAAGGAGCAGCTGTTAAGCGAATTTCGTCAGCGTTACGTCGCATTAAAGCAGCAATGGGGCGGGGATGGACGGTTCGACGCCTGGGTCAATCGCTCCTTAAATAACTCACACTTTGCTCTGGCGGCGACCTATCATGAATATTTGCCGGCATTTTTTGCCCTCCTTGAGCAATCTGACGGTGATCTGAATTTGTTTTACCGGAAGGTAACAGAACTGGCTGATTTACCTTCAGCTCTGCGCGACGAAGCACTGGAGGCCTTAGATCCTGCTGTGACAGAAGATGCAGTCAGTGCGCCCACCTCATCAACATATTGATGTCAAAAATCCAGTCCCCTTTTTTGTGAGTCGTGACGGCTTCGACAAAGATGTGTCTAAATATTGACACATTATCAAAAAATCATTATATTTAGCTACTGATAAGCCTCAGCGAGTTGCTCAGCAACCATAAAGATTGTTGAAAAAGAGCTGTGCCCCATCGGAATTGGATATCCTTTTATGGCAACAAATGATGATTATTGTGGAATGATCGGCACTTCGCCGCAGATGCTGGAATTGTTTGATCTGATTGCCTGTGTCGCCGAAGAAGGCAGCAGTACGGTTCTCATTCAGGGAGAAAGCGGTACCGGTAAGGAGCTGATTGCCCGTGCGGTCCATGATAACAGCCCCCGCAGGGCGGGTCATTTTGTGCCGGTGAACTGTGCTGCTATCCCTGATGAGTTGCTGGAGAGCGAACTGTTTGGATATGTCAAAGGGGCTTTTACCGGGGCCATGCAGTCAAAAATCGGTCGGATTCAACATGCTGATGGCGGCACGCTGTTTCTTGATGAGATCGGCGACATGAAATCGACCCTGCAGGCCAAGCTGCTGCGGGTGTTGCAGGAGCGCGAAGTGGAGCAGGTTGGGGGAGTGCGGGCGACCAAGGTCGACGTGCGGGTGATCGCTGCTACCCATCAGAACCTTGATCATCTGGTCGCGTCGGGTCGTTTCCGTGAGGATCTATACTATCGCCTGGCCGTCATTCCGATTATTGCCCCACCATTGCGGGAACGGCGTACCGATATTGCTCTGTTGATCGAGCGCTTTATTGACCGTTTTACCCGGCGCAAAACTGATCGACGAACCACCCTGGATCCCCAGACGCTGCAGAGCATGATCGCTTTTGACTGGCCCGGTAACGTACGCGAGTTGGAAAATCTGATTCAGCGCCTGGTGATCCTGCATCGTGGCAAGCGGATCAGTCTGAAAGAATTACCGGAGAAATATCGTTGTGAACATGCCGTAGCGATGAATGATGGTCATGCCGACAGAGCCTCTCCAGGCGTAGAAACGCCGACGGTGGCCACGCTTCCCCTACCTGCTTCACCTGCCGGTATTCAATGGGGAGATGATGGAATTGATTTTAACACCCTGATCAGTGACTTTGAGGATCGACTGATACTCGAGGCGATTTCCCGCAGTGGTGGCAACAAGAAGGAAGCGGCGCGCTTGCTGAACCTTAAACGCACCACCTTGATCGAAAAAATCAAGAAGAAGAATTTGCCCGTCTAACTCGCTTGCTGGAAATGTTGTGTCACCTTATCCTGAATTTCGTTGGTGCTGGCCGGGATCACCAGAATATCCCTGGCGCCATATTTAACCGCCCGTAATACCGCCGAGCGGGTCCACTCTTCGCCGGCAAAAATCAGCGGCGGCAGGGCACGACCGGCCGACTGCAGTTTAATCGCTGCGGCAAATCCTTTTTCTCCCACCTGAGCCATGACCAGAAAAATTCCCAGAACCTGGTGCTGTTGCAGCAGCCCCTTGATATCATCCTGAAAGCTTAGCAACCGGCAGTCGTAGGATGCTCCGGTGAGAATCTCAACAAAGGGTTGAGCCATGCTGTGCTGATCACTTAAAATCAGAACTATTGGTGTTCCGTCGGCACGAGCAGTATCAGTTTCTTCACCAGCCACTGAGCTGACCGGGGTGTCCGGCGGCGGTCCGCCCCACTCGCCGGCGGCTGGCTGCTCCTCACCTGGTTGAGCTGCTGTCGGCTGGGCTGATTCAACCGCAGCAGCTTGACCCTCGGCGGTCACTGCGACCGGAGCATCCAGATCAAAAAGGTCAGCCGGAAAGATCAGGTGCAAGCGATGGAGTTCATAGCCGTCCATGGCGATGGCAAAGGACGCCAGATAATAGCTGCTCTCGGCAAAGGGTTGATCAGATGAGGGATCAATCTTGGTTGGAACAACAGTCTGGCTTTCGGTGCGGACAAAACGCAGGGGCTTCGGGTAGCGATCGAGAAAAACCTGGGTTAAGCTGCCGGCCAGAATATTGGCAATCTCTCCATAAGCATCGGAAACTTCTCCGTCAAACTCTCCATTTCCCATCTGCTCGGCAATCTGGTCATCCGGCAGCATGATCAGGGTGCCGCCCATGGCAATCGCATCGGGAACCTGGGTGAACAGATAACCGATCCCTTTTTTGTCACCGCTGACCTTCAGCTGGGTCAGGATCGACTTTTCCTGACAATGGGTGGAAAAGAAGTCCTCTTTGGTGGTCAAGACCAGCTGGGTATCGCTGCACTTGAGGGTCTGTCCGAGCAGTGCCCCGATTTCTTCTCCGATCTGGCCGATGGTGGTGTTAAAGACAACATCGACCAGTTTTTTGGCGTCGGCGAATTTCGGCTTTTTGGCAGCAGGAGGTGTTTGTGCCGCTGTTTGTGCCGCTGGTGCGGCAGGTTGTGCGGCGGCGGGCGGCGTTGGGACGGTTGCTTGTTCTTGCGGAGCTGCCGGGGCGGTTGGTGCTGCCGCTGCAGGCGCGGCTTCTTCCAGATCAAAGATGGGCAGAGGAACAACAAATTCAAAGATTCCCAGGTCGGTTTCATCGATGGTCAGCTCACAGCTGGCAACATAATACTCTCCCGGGGGAAAGGGAGCGTCGCTTTCCAGGTCAATTTTAGTGGGAATCAGTTCTTCAACCGTTTTTTTAACAAAGCGCAGGGTTTTTGGATATTTATCGACAAACGCCTGGGTCATGACACCGGCGATAATATTGGCTACTTCACCAAAGGCATCGGCCAATTCTCCGTCGAGTTTACCGGATTGGACATTTTCTTCGATGATCTCCTGAGGCAGCATGATCAGGGTGCCGGCCAGAACGGCGGCTGCAGAAATGGGATTGAGCAGAAAGCAGTTGCCCTCACGCTCGCCGCTGACCGTCATGCGTGTCAGAGCAGTTTTCTGGCGCGCCGGATTGCTGAACAGCTGTTCTTTTGAGCAGGTGCGAAGCTTGATGTCGGAACAGCTCAGCATCTGTCCCAACAGGGCGCCGATCTCACCAGCCAGGGTTTGCAGGCCGGCTTTACAGACTACATCTATGAGAGCCCTTTGCTTCAAAATAACCTCGCGTTGCGAAGATGAGAGCAGGGCTAGTTGAGCTGATATTTGACCTCAACAAAAAACTGACCCTGGCTGATGGTAAAGGGTACGACAACCCGCTGACTGCCTTTAGGGGCAGAGATAACGTAGGACTTTCCGGCTACTGCTGTGGGAATGGCCAATTCCAGGTCGATATTTTCTGCGCTTAGACGTTCCTTGATGCCGCCGGCCAGCATGTTGGCAATTTCTCCGAGGGCATCTTTCACGTCGGCATCCACCTCTTCCAGTTCCATGTCGAGCATCGCTCCGGTTACTGCCAGACCGACAGCACTGGGACAGTGGATGCCGAGCATGGCAGAAAGACCACCGGTCAGACCGATCATGGCGGAGACATGACAGCCAATCGCCTGTTTACCTGTTGCCAGGGCAGGCGAAGCCGCTATATCGATGAAGATCATGCAGTTGAAGATCTCTTCGGTTGTTTCCGTGATTATTTTAGCAAAATCCACATGGTCGTCCTTGATGATGGTTATTTCCCTGGTTTTTTAAGTCTGATGCTTTCGCAAAAAGTATCAATTTAGATGGATAAGCAAAAAGCGCCAAATGCAAGGCGCGTCATTGTTGAACAATGAGGCGTTCTTGCGTACGTCGAAGTAGTGAAACAATGGCAGCAACGCAGCAGTTGGTGAGTTTTTGCGACGCCATCAAGTCTGATCAGCTGTCTTTACGTAGTTGCAGTTCGACCAGAAAACCCAGCCCGTCAAAAGTAAAGGGAACGCTGACGGCCTGGGCACCGGCCAGACAATCAACAGAATAGTCTTCCCCGTAGATTGCTGATGGCATCGACAGTTTGATGTCACTACCACTGGGATCAAGAATCGATTTGATACTGCCGGCCAGCATGTTGGCCAGTTCGCCGATAGCATCACGGACATCATCGTCAATTTCTTCAACATCCATACCTAAAAATGCCGTTGTCACAGCCAGGGCGGCAGCATTGGTCATGTGGATGGCGAGCATTCCCTTGGTGGCTCCAGCCAGACCGACAATGCCGGAAATGCTGTTGATCAACTTGTCATTATTGCGAATAAAGGGCTCACCGGGGGAAACCTCCAGCATGATCATGCTGGAAAAAATCTCCTGGGTGGAATTGATAATATCCTGTGCGTGCTCCACTCTCTTCTCCTTTGTTTTATAGCGGCTTATCTCTCACGAAAGAGAAAGCAACCATGAGGGGGTGTGCCGTTAGAGCAGGGCACCGAGGGTTTCGTTAATCAATTCCGGAGTAAAGGGTTTTTTGATGGCTCCCTTGGCCCCGTAGGACTTGGCTTCATCAATAATGTCGGCGCCGGTTTCAGTAGAAATCATGACCACCGGAATGTCCTTGATGGCGGCAATCTCCGCTTTGGCTTTGAGAAATTCGAGCCCATTCATATTGGGCATATTGATGTCACTGAGGATCACATCGACGTCGTTAGCACTTAACACGTCGAGGGCCTCCTGGCCGTCACCGGCTTCAAGGATGGTACTGAAATCGATGCCGGCCTGGCGCAGCGACCGTGAGACAATCTTCCGCATGGTGTTTGAATCGTCGATAATCAGGACAGTTTTTCCCATTGTTATGCTCCTTGAGAATGAATTAATTGTTGAGTGAGAATGTATTATTCGGTTTTTTGGTGCAGGGTAGCCAGGGATTCCCCGCCGGCATAAATTTTTATCGGCTCCTCGTCGCTGTTGATCAGATGCCAGACCACCGTCTGTTCATCTGTCTCCGGCAGTTTTCCAGCTTCCAGGCTGGGCAGGCCGATCTTGTATTCCTGATTGGGGAATAGTTTGGTCATAAACAAGCCACCAATGGTATTAAGCAATTCGTTAAGAATGTCATAGGCTTGCGATGTGGTGACTTCCTCCTCATCAATACCAAAAACATTGCCGGAAATTTTTTTCAATACCTCGGCGGGCATCGCCAGACGAATTTCTCCTTGCACCGGGTCATTAATCAACATGCTGCTCCAGGTCAGGTCCGCGTCCGGAATCTCGGTCGGTGTGCCGCGCTCCTCGATGACCTCCATAAAAACCATGTTTTCCAGGGTTTGCTGGACAGCTTC
>JAWOFG010000225.1:0-3985 GCA_046482365.1 Pelovirga sp.
ACTGCACCCCTTTCATCCTTTTCAACATGCTAGCACCTGCTAGCATGTTGGTCAAGCCCGACCATAGTCTGCTGATAATTCAGTCTTCAGTATCTGACTCTAGTTGGCAGTTTCCAACAGGGAGGACTTCTTGAGCACGAAAACCCCACCTGGCGATCCAGGCAGGGTTTTCTGACAATGCAGGGTTTCCAGTATTTACGCACGCAAACCAAATTCATCCCTTCAAGTAAAGCAAGATGATTAATAATAAGATGCGACGTCCTTGCTGTTTTAGTTGCAAAAAAGGGAATTTATAAACAGCAGATCTACCCCTTGACATCAACAGAGCGGCAGGAGCAAAATCCGCCCATGTAGCCAAAACCTGTTTCTAACAAAGCAGGTGCGGGGGACCCACTTTTCGGGGCGAATTTTCCAATCGTCTTTTTTAAGCCGTGAGGAAATAGGGCACTTTCAAGCCCGAGCCCGACAGCTAACCTCGTAGGCATTTGAAAGGGCAGGCAGCAGTACAAGCCAACGCCGGTGTTCTACCGGCGTTTTGCCCTGAATGATGACATCTTGTGCCACCTTGTCAATAATTGAGGTTCGGGTACAAGGTTGAATTTCAGGAGTCTCACGTGAAAATTCTTATTGTTGGCAGTGGCCAAGTCGGTTATTTCTTATGTGAACGTTTTTCCCGCGAGGGGCATGAAGTCACTCTGGTCGATCATGACCAGTCAGCGGTTGAGCGGGCCCAGGATCGTCTCAATGTTCTGGGGGTTGTCGGCAATGGCGCCAGCGCTGAAATCCTCGAAGAAGCGGGCATCAAAAATGCCGACATCTTCATCGCCGTTACCAATACGGATGAAGTCAATATTCTCGCCTGTCTGCTGGCGCGGGAATATCAAGCCAAGGTGCTGATTGCCCGCACCCGCAATATCGAATTCACCACCCACAGGGCCATTCTCTCCAAGGAAAAACTGGGCATCGATCTGCTCATCAATCCCGAAGACGCCGTCGCCAGAGAACTGTCAACCCTCGCCTGCAACGCCAAGGCATTTGATGTGGTTGAGTTTGCCGATGGTGATATCCTCTTTCAGGGCTACCGGATCGATGCCGACAGCCCTTTATGTAATCTCACCATGTCCGAGCTGGGTGATTTGCGCGGCATGTACCGCTTTATCGTTGCCGCCATTACCCGGGGCGATACCACTATCATTCCTCGTGGTGAGGACAGCATCCAGGCCGGTGATCGGATCTACGTTTTCGCCCTGAAAAAAGAGCTGCCGGCGTTGAACTATCTGCTGCGATCTGATGCAGATAAACAAAAAACCTCGCGGCGCGCCTTCATTCTAGGTGGCGGCCGGGTTGGCTTGCAAGTAGCAAAAAACCTGGAAAAGGAAAATTTGTATACCAAGTTGATCGAACACGACGAAGCGCGCTGTTACAAGCTAGCAGAGCAGCTCGACAAGGCTGTGGTTATTCATGCTGAGGGGTTGGATGTACAGACTCTTCTCGATGAAGGGCTGGAAGACGCCGGGGTATTTATCGCCGTCACTGACAACGACCAGACCAATATTCTCACCTGCCTTCTGGCCCGCCAGCATCGGGTCAAGCGAACCCTGGCGCTGGTAAGTCAGCCCGAACTGATTGCCCTGGCTTCCGACCTGGGCATTGACGCCTGCATTTCACCACGCCTGGCTGCCGCCGGTGCAATCCTCAAGTTTGTCCGCCGTGGTGATATCCTCTCCATGGTTGCCCTCGAAGGCAACAATGCCGAGGTGCTGGAAATTGACATCAGTCACAGCAGCGGACTGTTTGAAAAACCCCTGACCGAATTACATTTCCCCCGTGGAGCAATCATCGGCATGATTATTCGCGGCCGGCATTACGAAATCCCCGCCGGCACCAGTGTTCTCAAAAAAGAGGATCGGGTGATTGTTTTTGCTCTGCCTGAGGCGGTCGCCAAGGTGGAAAGGTTTTTCAGCTAATATGAACCTGATCCTGACCTTTCGCCTGCTGGGCGGCCTGCTATTGTTTCTGGCTGGAGCCTTATTGCTCCCACTGCCATTCTCGTATTACTACGCTGACGGTGCCTGGTCTGCCTTTGCTCTGTCGGCTTTGATCTGTGGCTGCCTCGGTGCCACACTGTTTCTCAGCTGCCGCAGCAGTAAAGAGATGTCCTTGCGCGAAGGGTTTGCCATTGTCACTCTGGCGTGGAGCACCTTTGCTCTGTTCGGTGCCCTACCTTATCTGTTTTCCGGAGCGATCAATGCCCCCCTCGACGCTGTCTTTGAAACCATGAGTGGTTTCACCACTACCGGTGCCACCATTCTCACAGACATCGAAATAGTACCCGAAAGTCTGCTGCTCTGGCGGGCCTTGACCCAATGGCTTGGTGGCATGGGTTTTATTGTGCTGTCTCTGGCCATTCTGCCGCTGATGGGGATTGGTGGCATGCAGCTGTTCAAGGCCGAGATGCCCGGGCCAACGGCGGATCGCCTCAAACCCCGCATCCAGGATACCGCCAAACTACTATGGGGAATCTATGTCCTGCTGACTGGGGTGCTGGTCATCCTCTTGATGTTCGGTGACATGAATTTCTTTGATGCTCTCTGTCATGCCTTTACCACTCTGGCGACGGGTGGCTTTTCACCACGTAATGCCTCCGTCGGTGCTTACAGCAGTGCCTATATCGATTGGGTGATTTCCCTGTTTATGTTGCTGGCGGCGATCAACTTCTCCCTGTACTACCTGGCATTGCGCGGACGGTTGCGCGATTTTTACCGGAATGAAGAGCTAAGGATTTATCTGCTGCTGGTGGTTGGCATTGTCTTGCTGGTCATGTGGTTCAACCACGGGGCGGTTTATACCTCGATCGCTGACAACTTACGCTACAGCGTCTTTCAAGTTGTTTCCATCATCAGCACAACCGGCTTCGGCACCGCTGATTACGCCCAGTGGCCGGAAGCCTCACAGCTACTGCTGTTTTTTGCCATGGTGGTCGGCGGCTGCGCCGGCTCAACAGCGGGTGGCATCAAGGTTGCCCGTCTGCTGCTGCTGTTCAAGCACGCTCAGGTTCAGGTTTACCGCCTGATCCACCCGCGAGCGGTGCGGCTGGTCAAGCTCGGCAGCAAACCGGTTGATCGTGATGTCATGCACTCGATCCTTGGATTTTTTGCCGTCTGGATGGGGGTTTTCTTCATCGCTACCCTGCTCATGACAGCTGCAGGATTGGATATGTTATCCGCCGCCGGGTCTGTGGTTGCCACCTTAGGGGTTGTTGGCCCCGGCTTTGGTAGTGTCGGGCCGATGGAAAATTACGCCCACATCATCCCTTTTGGCAAAACCGTATTGATTGTCTGTATGTTACTGGGGCGATTGGAACTCTTTACCGTGCTGGTGCTCTTCGTACCCTCCCTCTGGCACAAATAATCTAAAGCCGAGGAAGTCATATATGCCCCGTTCAAATGCGGGTAAAGGATTTGTCGGCTTCTCACAACTCACGACTTTTTGAACACGAAAACCTCGCCCGGTTTAGAATCGGCATAATGACGAGAGAGGATTACAAACAGAGAAGTATTGCCATTGCCAAGGGCGAATACATTCCCCCAAGTAATGAGCCAAAAATCTGGTTTGAATCACTCCAATCCATGGCCCAAGTGCTGAACAGTGAAAACCAACGATTACTGCAGCTGATTATAGACAAGCGTCCCCAATCGTTGAGGGAACTTGAAGAGTTGACGGGGAGATCCACCAGCAATCTTTCCAGGACGCTGAAGACCATGGCAAACTATGGGATCATCGAGCTTGAAAAGAATAAACGGCAAGTTGTTCCAAGAGTCAAAGCCTCGGATTTCCAGGTGGAGTTTGGGCTCAAGAGGCACGCTCATTGACGATTCTGTTTTAGATTCTGAGATATTAAAGCAACCAAGGGCCATTCGACAAAAAGTCAGATTTGCAGTGTATTGTGAATTGATAATCTTTATTAGGTGTTAGACGTGGAGGT
>JAWOFG010000021.1:0-19130 GCA_046482365.1 Pelovirga sp.
GACCAGCCGGCCGAACCGAAACGTAACACCTTTTTGTTCCAGATCTTTTTCCGCCGGAACATATCCAGCACCCAGGCCATGGGCGGGAACATCTCATATTCGTAGGTCGGCATACCGAGGATGATGCCGCTCGATTTCCAGGCCGATGCCAGGATCAGGCCGACATGGTCATCCGGTACCCGGTGAACGTGTACCGGTAATCCGGCACTGCGTACGCCCTGGACGATGTTGTTGACGAGTTTTTCCGTGTTGCCGTACATGCTCGACCAGATCACCGTCACTTCTGCTTCGGCCGGACCGTTCAGGTAGCCGGCAAAGCGGGTGTAGGAATCGATAATCGACTGGGGATTCTCACGCCAGATAATGCCGTGAGACGGGGCTATCACTTTGATATCAAGGGCACTTAACCGCTGTATCCCCTTGGTGACGAAGGTGGAAAAGCTCGACACGATATTGGCATAGTAGCGCAATGCTTCGTTGATAAAGAAAGCATGCTGACTCGTGGAGAGCTGATCATCAAAGTAGACATCATTCAGGGTACCGTAGGAACCAAAGGCATCGCAGGAAAAGAGCGTGCCACTACTGCTCTCGTAGGTCATCATGGTTTCGGGCCAGTGAATATTCGGGGTTTCGTAGAAGGTGAGGATCTTCCCCTTGCCCAGATCAAGGGTGTCGCCATCTTTCACCACCTCGACATTGTTGTCGATACCGCAGAAATCCTTGAGCAACGGCTTTGCTTTGCCGGTCAGAATGATCTTCATGTCGGGATTGCGGGCATGAAAAACCGGCAACCAGCTGGTATGATCAGGCTCCATGTGGTTGAGGATCAGATAGTCAATGTCCTTGGCATTAATGCCGATAGAGGCCATTTCCTCATCAAAATCAGCCGGTTTGTTGCCGACATCTTCGAGCAGATCGATCAGCGCGGTTTTCTCACCCTGGACAATGTAGGAATTGATGGAGATACCGTTGGGCATCGGCCACATGCCTTCAAACAGTTTGTAGCTTTCCAGGTTGACCGGTAAACAGTGAATGCCTTCAGTGATTTTTACTGCTTTCATTTTTTCATCCCTCTTTTTTTGTAAGATTAATTCCTATGTTGTTAGCAAAAAGATACACTGAAACGGAATCTATGACCAGTATTGTCGGAGAAAAGGAATGCTTTTTTGTCATTGGCGCAGACAAGGCAGATAACATTGCGGGCTGGACAGAGGCGTGTTGGTAATAGGGTTCAGGGGTCCGGGCTGGACCGGACCCCTGGAATTCAGCTACAGAAAAGCTACCGCCGCTTTGGCCAGGGCCAGTAGTTGTTGCGGCAGGACCCCGAGCAGGACAATGGCGAGAATCAACCCTACACCCAGTAGCTTGCTGGTGACCTTCATGCTGAGCTGTGAACTCTCGGCGTCGGTGCTGGTCAGATAGGCAGCCCGGATGATCTTGAGGTAGAAGAAAATCGAGATGGCGGCGTTGATCAGGCCTAAGACTACCAGTCCGTAGAACCCTTGCTGAAAGGCCGCAGTAAATAGAACAAACTTACCGGTAAAGCCGATGGTTGGTGGAATACCGGCGAGGCTGAAGACTCCGGCAGCCAGCACAAATGCCAACAGGGGGGCCCGCCGATAAAGACCGTTCAAATCATTCAGGTTGAGGTTACGGTTGTCGCTACTCAAGTGATAGAGCACAAAAAAACAGGCCAGATTCATCAGCAGATAACCGATGGCATAATAGATGGCCGCAGCGTAACCCAGGGTGCCGCCGGCAATGACGCCAAGCATCAGATAACCGGCATGGGCAACACTTGAGTAGGCCAGCAGGCGCTTGATATCGTTCTGCACCAGGGCTGAGAGATTACCGATGGTCATGGAGGCAACGGCCAGAATTCCCAGAGCCCAGCTTAATTGGCTGATATCAACGCCGGCCAGACTGACCAGACGCAATAGCAGAATGACCGCTCCAATTTTGGGCAGGGTGGCAATAAAGGTGGTGGTTTCGTTGGCCGCACCCTGGTAAACGTCAGGAGTCCAGAAATGCATGGGGAACAGGGCGAGCTTGTAGAAGAACCCGCACAACAGCAGGATCATCCCCACGACAGCTAAGGGCTGTGAAGAGATCAGTCCCGGCATCAGGGGAGACAGTTCAGCCAGATAGGTGGTACCGGACAGGCCGAAAATATAGCTCATACCGAACAGGCTCAAGCCGGAAGCTGCAGCTCCGAAGAGTACGTATTTGAGACTGGCCTCATATTGCTGACGACCGCTGACTGGTTGCCGGAAGGGGATAGCAACGAAAAGGGCGTAGGACGAAATTTCCAGCGCCAAAAAGATTGTCAGCAATTCCACCGCACTGGACAGCATCACCAGGCCCAGAGTGCTGACCGTCAGGAACATATAATACTCAGGATGGAGACGTTTTTCGATGCCGCGCAGGCCTGGAGTTGCCCAGGCAATCAAGGCAAGCCCGGCACAGAGAACCAGTTTGAACAACTGGGACAGTTGGTCGATCTGGTAGGCACCAAAAAACAGGGAGCCGGATTGATGATAATTCGCTACCGTTGCCAGCAGAGCCAGAATCGAGAGTACGATCACTGTGCCCTGCAAAATACCGGTTCGGGGAGTGTTGCCCAGGGAAGCACAAAAACACACCAGAGCAAGCAGAATCAGCAGCAGTTCGGGTAAAAAAAGCATGGTTTCCATAAAACGTCCGAAATCAGGAGTTAGCAGCTTAAGGTTTCAAGGTCGTCAACAGGCCGGTAATTTTAGTGCTCAGGCCGCTGAAGGCATGATGCAGGTTGTCGTGCCCGCCCTGATTCAATCCGTTACCGATCTGGTCAATCAGGTGCGTTACACTGACATCCATCATCTCCAGCAACGGGGTCGGATAAAAGCCGATCCAGAAAACAAAAATGGTTAAAAAGCTCAAGGTTCCGATTTCCCGGGCATTCAGATCTTTTAGGATATGACCATGATTTTCGCCTTCGCCATGGTCATCATCGTGATGACCGTGACCATCAGAATCGGCCCACACCATGCTCTGCAGCAGACGCAACATATAGGCCGCCGCGAGGATGGCACCGACAATGGCCAGGGCGCCGACCAACGGGTATTTGGAGAAGGCCGCGAGCAGCACCAGGAATTCACTGACAAAGCTGTTGGTGCCGGGGAAGCCGAAGGATGACAGGCTGAAAATGCCGAGGAACAGCACATAAATCGGCATCATGGCCCCGAGGGCACGGTTGACGCTCATTTCGCGACTGTGGGTACGCTCGTAGATGATCCCGATGAGAATAAACAGGGCGCCGGTAGTGATACCATGGTTGATCATCTGCAGCATCGCTCCCTTGATCCCCTGGTCATTGAGCAGAAAAATCCCCAGGGTAACAAAGCCCATATGTCCGACGCTGGAATAGGCGATCAGCTTTTTGATATCGCTCTGCCCCAGGGCCAGATAGCCACCAACGATGATAGAGATCAGGGACAGGGCAATCAACCAGGGCATGAAATACCAGGTCGCATCCGGGGCCATCGGCAGACAGAAGCGTAAGAAACCATAGCCGCCGAGTTTGAGCATGATGCTGGCGAGGATCACACTACCTGCTGTCGGCGCTTCAACGTGCGCGGCGGGCAACCAGGTATGCAGAGGGAACATCGGCACCTTGACGGCGAAAGCCAGGGCGCATCCGAGGAAAATCCAGGCCTGGAAGGTGAAGCTGAAGTGTTGATCCATCAACTCGGGGATAAAGAAACTGCCGGTCTGGACATACAGGGCAATAATTGCTGCGAGAAAGAAAATGCTGCCGGCAAAGGTATAAAGGAAATACTTGATTGATGCGTAATCCTTACGCGGCCCGCCCCAGATAGCGATCATCAGATACATGGGGATCAGCATCGCTTCCCAGAAGAGGAAGAACAGCAGGGTATTGAGGCTGACGAACACCCCGATCATAGCGGTTTCAATCACCAGCAGAACGAACATGAACTCACGCATTCGTTCCTTGATGTAACTCCAGGAGCAAAGCACACACAGGGGCATGACCAGGGTGGTTAACAGCACCAGCAAGACGCTGATTCCATCCACTCCGACCGCATAGTCGAGTCCCAGCGCCGGTAACCATTGGCGCACTTCGACAAACTGATACAGTGCCGTGGTGCGATCAAAACTGGTATACAAGGGCAGTGAAGCCAGGGCCGTTGCTACCGTAACCCCCAGCCCCCAAAAAAGCTGGGCTTTGTCACTTTTAAACAGCAAGCCCAGTACCGCACCGACCAGCGGCAACAGCAGCAACACGGAGATGATGGGGTAGTTCAGTTGATTGAAAATCAGATACTGTTCCACGATCGTTCCTTGGTTGTAGGGGCAAGGCATGCCTTGCCCGGGGCAACAGATGTGTCGCCCCTACGTTTTGTCTAAAAGTATATGTACCGGTGGAGCCTAAGTAAGAATCACCACCACCAGCACCACTAGTACAGCTATCACTCCAGCGGCGATGTAATGCTGAATCCGTCCGGTCTGAATCTGCCGGACGCTGTTGCCACCGGCCACGATGTTGCGGGCGGAACCGTCGATCGTCCAGTCGATGCCTTCCTTATCAAACCAGGAGAAGGCGCGGGCCAATGCCATGGTCAGGCGCAGGCCGATATTCTTGTAGACATTGCTGACCCAGTCATTAACCGAGACAATCGGACCCCGGGCGAAATTGACAAAACGCACCGACCCTTTACGATAAAACCAGTCCAGATCCAGATTGGAAACATCGTGGGGCTTGAGGTACTTCACCATCAGGTAGAAGCCCAGACCGGTAAAGGCCATTAGCTGGAAGGTTTCCGACAGATGGTAAGCGTAGTAGGGGTGGTACTCAGCCGCATAGGGAAGCATGCTGTAGAGGGCCGCCGGGTAAACGCCGAACAGAATACAGACAAAAGCTGCCATGGCCATGGCCAGTTGCATATTCCAGGGGGCTTCCTTGGCGCGAATGCCGGAATCCTTGCCGAACCAGATAAAGTAGGGCAGCTTGATGCCGACCGAGAGGAAGGTTCCGACCCCGGCAAGCAGCAACATCACCAGCAGCACGGTCTGATGGTTATAGCCGGCCGCCGCAACAATCATCGATTTGCTGACAAAACCACTGGTCAGCGGGAAACCGGAGATGGAGATACCGCCGATGATGGTGAAGATCATGGTCAGCGGCATGGTCCGGTAGAGACCACCAAGCTCGCTGAGCTTGGAACGTCCGGTCATTTCCAGCACGGCACCGGCCCCCATAAACAGCAAGGCCTTATAAATAATGTGCGCGTAGGCGTGGGCTGCAACCCCGTTAAGCGCCATGGCCGTGCCGATGCCGACCCCGCAGACCATGTAACCGACCTGACTGACAACATGGTAGGCAAGGATCCGCCGTGCATCGTTTTCAATCACCGCGTAGCCAACGCCGTACAGGGCCATACAGGCACCGATGATAGCCAGCACCTCAAAGCCGGGAAAGCCGCGCATCAACACATAAACAGCGGTTTTGGTAGTGAAGGCACACATGAACACTGCCCCGGTCACTGTCGCTTCCGGATAGGCGTCGGGCAACCAGGCATGAATCGGTGGCGCTGCCGCGTTGAGCAGGAAGCCGATCATGATCAGGTATTCTGCCCAGCCCGCACCTTCCTGGGAGAAAATTCCGAAGGACAGGTCATGCCCGGTCTGGTAGAGCAGAAAGATTCCCGCCAGCAGCACCAGTCCACCGGCCGTATGCACCAGCAGGTAGCGGTAGCCTGCTTCAATCGAGCGCTGTTTTTTGCGGTACCAGATCAGGAAGGTTGAGGCAAAGGCCATCAGTTCCCAGAAGATAAACAGGGTCAGGTAGTCACCCGCCAGGGTCACCCCAAGGGAACCGGCAACATAAAGAAATGCCGCAATGTGCTGGCCGGTTTCCTTGACATGGAGCCCGAAGATGCAGCCGATCAGCGCCATCAGGGTGAACACATGAAGGAAAATAAAGGTCAGCTTGTCTACCCGGCCAAATTGCAGCTCAAAACCAAGATAATTGACGATGCCGAAGCTGTCGGGAAGCCGGTAAATGGTCGCCATGGCGACCAGAGGGATCACGATCAGCCAGATTTTGTGAAAGCCGAAGCGCTTGGCAAAAGGCATCAATAAAGCGCCAAGAATAAACCAGCTGGTTGGATGGATGAAGAGATCAGTTATCATAAGGATCCTCCTTGCGCTCCAGCCAGACGTGGGAGAGTCCTTTGCAGATAATAATCATCAACAGACAGCCGAGCAGGCCAAACAATGACCAGAAGCCGATGATGCTGTCACCGAAAAAGTGTGGCTTTGGTCGTTCGATAATAAAATCGAAGAACACCGCAAACAGCAGAAAGGCGAAAAAACAGCCTCGAACAATATTGGCGCGTTCGCGCAGATAGTCTATCCAACGTGCGATCATGAGCCCACCATCAATTTGATCGTGTTCAAGAAAAGATCAGGCCAGATACCGATCAGAACCGAGATGATTCCGGTAATCAGCAAGGGCACAACCATCAGCAGTACCAGCGGCTGGCGTTCAAGACTGCCGGTACCTGTGTCTGTCGCCAGGGGCGTTCCAAAAAAGGCCTTGAAGGTTATCGGCACAAAATAGCCGGCGTTCAGCAGACTGCTGATCAACAATACCCCCAGCAGAATCATGTTGTTGATATCCATCGCTCCTAAGGCCAGATACCACTTACTGACAAAGCCACTGACCGGCGGGACACCGATCATGCTCAAGGATGCCAGGGCGAAAGCAGCCATGGTCAAAGGCATACGCCAGCCCAGGCCACCCAGCTCGGAGATATCTTTTTTGCCCGAAGCAACGAAAATACAACCGGCACAGAAAAACAGGGTGATTTTGGCAAAGGCATGGTTAGCGATATGCAACAGACCGCCGGTAACGGCGTGGGGGGTCAGCATCGCAACCCCGAGGACGATATAGGAGAGCTGGCTGACGGTCGAGTAGGCTAGTCGCGCCTTCAGGTTGGTCTGGGTCAGGGCGATGATCGATGCCGTGATGATGGTAAAGGAAACCACATAGGCGGTGAACATTCCCATGCCGGTGACATCCAGCAGGTTAATGCCGAACAGGGACAGCATCACCCGGCAGATGGAGAAAACCCCGACCTTGACCACAACCACCGCATGGAGCAGGGCGCTGACCGGTGTCGGTGCGACCATGGCGTCAGGCAACCAGTTGTGCAACGGCATGATCCCGGCTTTGGCAAAACCGAACAGGCACAGCAGATAGGCGATGATCACCATCACCCGGTCGGCTTCAGGCGGGAAGATGCCACCACTGATGCCGCTCATATTGAAGTCAAGGGTACCGGTTAAAACATAGATGATCGCCATCGCCGGCAACAACATGGCCTTGGAGGTAAACATCAGATAGATGATGTACTTGCGCGCGCCCTCGTAGCCTTCCTTGTCCTGATGGTGCATGACCAGCGGGTAGGTGAAGATGGAAACGATTTCGTAAAACAGATAGAGGGTAAACAGGTTGGCGGAAAAAGCTGCGCCCATGGCAGCACCAACCGAAACGGCATAGCAGACGTAGAAGCGGGTCTGGGCATGCTCGTTGAGGCCGCGCATATAGCCGATACAGTAGATCGAGGCCAGAATCCATAAAAAAGAAGCGGTTCCGGCAAACACCAGACCCAGTGGATCAAGGTAAAAAGAAACGCTGATCCCCGGGTAGAGGGTGACCAGGTTCAGAGCGTAAGCACCACCGCTTAAGACACCGGGTGCTAACAGCATCACCGAAATAAAGGTGAGCACGGCGCCGACAAAAGAGATACTTTCGCGCAGGTTGGGGCTCCGGCCCGTAGCCATGACAAGCGCTGCGGTCACCATCGGGATGAGGGTCGCCAGCAGGACTTTGGAGGTGATTATTGGTTCCATGTGTGTGCCTGGTCCTCGCAGTTAGCCGTGCAATTCGTTTATCGCCTGGGGATCCACACTGTGGAAGCGTCGATGAATGGCGATGACGAGACTGATAACGATAGCCGCTTCGGCAGCGGCAATACCCAGAATAAACAGGGTAAACGCCTGCCCCACGGCAGGATCAGGCGCAACAAAGTAATTAAAGGCCATAAAGTTGACCCCGGCTCCGGCGAGAACCATCTCGACACAAATCAGCATGCCGATCAGGGTACGATGACGGATCATGCCGAACAGGCCGACAAAGAGCATGAAGGCCCCGATGATCAGGTAGGTTGTCAGGTGGTCACTGGGCATCATGAGGGATCACTCTCCTGTGGCGGGCGGGCGATAATAATCGCGCCCAGAATAGCAATCAGCAACACCACGGAAATCAGCTCAAAAGCCAGAACAAACTGATGCAGAAAGGCTTCACCCAGGTGCTGCATGGAAAAATCACCAACCCGCTGTGCTGCTGCGGTCCACTGGGTACGGATCAGGGTAGTGGTCAACAGAACAAAGCCGGAGATGCAGGTGGCGGAAGCAAGCAGAAAGTTGTTGCCTGACCAGCGTAAACGATCGGTCTGGGTCGGTGAATGGCCGACCATGATCCCGAATACCAGCATAACGCAGACCGCACCAACATAAATCAATACCTGCATCATCGCCATAAATGGGGATCCGAGGTGGAAAAAAAGTCCGGCAACACCGATAAAGACGACGGCCAGACCGAGTACCGCGTGCATCAGCAAGCGTGACCAGACGGTCAACATGCCGCCAAAGACAATCAGGATAATAAAACCGAAGAACATCCCCTCGGCCAGATAACGGTACAAGGTCATTTGTCTTCCTCCACCATGGCCAGCAGGTCGTAATGAAAGTCTTCCCGGCTAAACCCGACGTGCTGATACTCATTGGAAAAATCCAGGGCTTTGGTTGGGCATATCTCAACACAGGTGCCGCACAGGCTGCATTTGGTGAAATCGAGACGATATTTGATCAACACCATCCCCTTGACTCCCTCACGTTTTTCACCGGCAAGGTCGATACAGTTCGATGGACACTCGCGCTCACACATCTTGCAGGAGATACAGCGGTGTTTCTCCGGCTTCTCCTCGTCGCGGATCAGGATCGTGTGGCCGCGGTAATTAGGCGAAATGGGCAACTTTTCACGCGGGTACTGGACGGTCACGACCGGACGGAAGAGCTCGCGCAGGGTGATCATCATCCCGACGATGAGGCTTTTGCCCCCGGTAAAGATCAGGGCGAAATATTCTTTCATAATTTCAGCACCACGGCGGTCACCAGCAGGTGAACCAGAGAAAATGGAACCAGATATTTCCAGCAGAAATTCAGCAGCTGGTCAAAGCGCACCCGCGGGAAGGTCCAGCGAATCCAGATCATGGTTAGCAACAGGGCATACACTTTAGCAAAGAACCAGAGCGCAGAGGTGTACTCGCCATAGGGTAGCGGCGGTCCGCTCCAGCCACCGAGAAAGAGAATGACGGTGAGAGAGCAGGCAATAAACATGTAGGTGTATTCAGCCATGAAAAAGAGACTGAACCCCATACCGCTGAACTCGGTCATGAAACCGGCTGTCAGCTCACTTTCAGCTTCCGGCAGGTCAAAGGGGGCCCGGTTGGTTTCGGCCAGGGTTGCAGCGAAGAAGATCAGAAAGGCCACCGGCATGAAGAAGATAAACCAGGCGCCGCCGCTCTGTGCTTCGACAATTCCGCGCAGACTGAAGGTGCCGGTCACCAGAATAACCGACAGCAGGGTCAGCAACATCGGGATTTCATAGGCGACATTCTGGGCAACCGAACGCATGGCACCTAAAAGGGAGTATTTATTGTTGGAACTCCAGCCGGCAATCAGAATCGCCAGAACGTTGATGGCAACCACGGCCAGAATAAAGATCAGTCCGATATCAAAGTCACGCCCCTGGAGCTTGGGAGCAAAGGGGATGACCACCATCGGCATGATCGCCGGGGCAAAAGAAATAATCGGTGCCAGACGATAAAGCACGCGGTCCGTCTGTTTGGGAATAATCAATTGCTTGCCGACCAGTTTAACGCCATCGACGGCCAGCTGCAGAATACCGTGCCAGCCAACCTCCATCGGGCCCGGGCGACGCTGAAAACGACCGGCGAGCTTGCGCTCCAGGTAGCCCATGACAACGGCATTACCAAAGACAATAACAATGCCGCAGACCACAGCGAAGATAATGCGTAACAACTCTGGTGGAAGAAACCCGGTATTCATTACAGCGCTCATCGATCGATCTCCGGAATAACCAGATCCAGACTACCCATGCAGGCACAGAGATCAGAAAGGAGCATTCCACTACAGAGTTCAGGCAGAAGGCTCAGATTGGAAAAGGACGGAACGCGGATTTTCATCCGGTAGGGAGTGTCGCTGCCGTCCCCGATCAGATGATAGACCAGCTCGCCGCGGGGTGATTCGACCGCATAGCAGGCGTCACCGGCCGGTAGCTTCAGTTTTTTCGGCACCTTGGCCATGGCGGGGCCTTCGGGAAGTTTATCCAGCGCTTGTTCCAGAATACGCAGGCTCTGCTCAATCTCGCGCACCCGAACCAGGTAGGCCGCCATGCAGTCACCGCTCGTTTCAGTCGGGATCTCGAAATCGAATTCCGGATAGACCGAATAGGGCTCAGCCCGGCGGATATCGTAAGGGATGCCGGTTCCACGCAGAACCGGGCCGGTCAGGCCGTAACGCCGGGCCATGTCGGGGGTGAACTCGCCGATTTGTTCAATCCGCTTGCGGAAGATGATGTTGCCGGTGACCAGTTTGTCGTACATCGGCATGCGTGAGCGCTGCCAGGTGATGTATTCACGGGTGCGCTCAATAAATTTGTCATCAATATCGCGGACCACGCCGCCAACCCGCATGTAGCAGTAGGTCAGCCGTGAACCGGTAACATCTTCAAGGATATCAAGAATTTTCTCGCGATCCTCAAAGGTGTACATGATCGGGGTAAAGGCGCCGAGGTCGAGCACCAGCACGCCGAGCCACAGCAGGTGACTTTGCAGACGATTAAGTTCGGAGGTGATAACGCGGATATACTCTGCCCGCGGCGTGGCCTCAATACCGGCAAGGCGCTCCACCACGCCGACGTAGCCGTGGTTGTAGATCAGCGCGGCGAGGTAATCCATGCGGGCAGCGTTAGGTAAAAAATTGGGCCAGGAGCGGGATTCCGCCATTTTCTCGTGCATCCGGTGGCCGTAGCCGAGAACCGGCTGCGGGTCCATGACGTATTCGCCTTCCATCTCCAGGATCACTCGCAAAACGCCGTGGGTACTTGGATGCTGCGGCCCCATGTTGAGAATATAGCGGTGCTCACCTTTTTCAGCCGTAGTGGTCATCACGCACCCTCCTTTTTAACCGCAGGGGCGGGCTTATCCTCAGCTTTTTTCTCGCTGCGGGTGATGGCAGCGCGATCCTTCAAGGCTTGCGCTTTTTTCAGTAATGGTTTGAGATCTTCCATGTCTTCAGCCAGCAGCAACGGTTTGAGGTTGGGGTGATCGCGAAAGATGACCCCGTAAAAATCCTTGGTTTCGCGTTCGTGCCAGTTGGCGCCCTGAAAAATGTCGGCGATGGTGGGCAGAGTGTTGTCGGCATCAACACTGACGTGGGCCAGCAGGCGGCAGGGGAAGCCGTAGTTGGCAAACTGATAACTGACGTCGATTCCGGTCGTAAGATGCAATCCGGATACATAGCTTAAGTAAAAATCCCCTGTGCGTAGCAGCTCAGCGAAGGAACGCAGTTGATTTGACTCCAACTGGATTTCCAGATGATAGCCCCGCTGCGCAAATTCAACCTCTTCAACCTTGACCGGGATCTTTTTGAAAGCTGCAATAACGGAATCTTTTGATTCCATGGATCAGACTCCTTCGGGCATCTTGTTCATGGGAATCGGGAAGCGTTTGCCGGAAATTTTTTCCTGCAATTTAAAAATGCCTTCGAACAGGGCTTCCGGTCGTGGCGGGCAGCCCGGCACATAGACATCAACCGGAATAATGCGATCGATTCCTTCAATAACGTTGTAATTTTCTTCTACCGCAAACGGACCACCCGACGTGGCGCAGTTGCCCAGGGCGATGACATAACGTGGTGCCGCCATCTGCTCGTAGAGGGTCAAGACCCCGGGGGCCATTTTCTTGTTCACCGTGCCCGCAACAATCATCAGGTCACAGTGACGCGGGGAAGGGCGAAATACTTCGGCACCAAAACGGGCCAGATCGAAGCGCGCCATCCCGGCGACCATCATTTCGATGGCGCAGCAGGACAGGCCGAAGGTCAGCGGCCACAGTGAGTTGGCCCGGCAGAAATTAAGGACCTTTTCCACCTGGGCCAGATGCACGATGGAATCGAGTTCCTCCGGCGGGTGACCGTCAAGCTCGCGCCGGCGTGCCTCTTCGGTCTGGGTGTGGACCCTCAGGAGATTTTTTTTCTCTTCGGCCATGTAAAAACTCCTTTAACCCACGGATAAATAACCGTCAGGGACAGGACAAAAACAAAAATAAACAGCACGATCAGTCCATGGGCACCGGATACCAGATGGTACGCTGTTGCTACCGGAAACAGAAAAAGAATGTCAACGGCGAAGGCAACAAAAATCAGTGCGTAAAGGTAGTAACTGACTTGAAAGCGGATATCCTGGGCATCGCCAAAGATGTCCATGCCACATTCGTAAGGATCCAGGGTGGTTTTCAGAATCGAGGTTGGGTTGACCAGATTTGCTACGACCAAAGGGCCAACAGCAATACAGATTCCGCCAACCAGGAAAAAGAAAACGTACATGTAGTCAAGCAGCTGACTTTCGGGCATAGGGAAAATCCTTCGCCGACATAGACGGGTTGATGAGTAAAAAAAGAGATGAAAATTTTATTTCGACTAAAGAAATCCGTGCAGGCATCAAATTTCTAACGGAGCTGAAATGAAAAGTCAACCATAAAAGAGAATTGGTCCGACCAATTTTTATGGCATCAATAGATGGACGGAACGCACATCTATTTTAAAAAAACCGCAGGGGGCTTTTTCCTTTCCCCCTGCGGTCATCAGTACCAAAAAACACAAGTTAAACGGTTTTGCTAGTATTTGCCGAATTCATCATCATCCAGGGCTATGGTTCTGCCCGTTGATTTTTTTTCGGGCGCGGGGGGAGGAAGTTCTGCCCACCCCTGGTCCGGCTGGTTTTGAGCTGCTTTTTTGGGCGCCGATGCTGTCTTGCTTATCCCTGCTCCCGGCCGGCTTTGTGCTGCGGAGGTACCTGCCAGTTTAAATTTTGACAGCATGCTGCGTAACTCCTGTGCCTGGCTTGCAAGCTGTTCAGAGGCGGCAGCGCACTCTTCGGCACTAGCGGTGTTCTGCTGGGTTGACTGGTCAATCTGCCCAAGACCGACATTGATCTGATTAACCCCTTCGGTTTGTTCGTTGATGGTCGTGGCAATCTCACCCACCAGGGTTGATACTTTGTTAATCCCGGAAGTTATTTCGCCCAATGCTGCTGCCGTTTCTTCGGCCGCCTGCATTCCACGTCTGGTTTTCTGCCCGGTTCCTTCGATCAGGATCGTGGTCTCGCTGGCCGCCTTGGCGCTGCGTGCGGCGAGATTACGAACCTCTTCAGCAACGACGGCGAAGCCTTTACCGTGATGCCCTGCTCTGGCTGCTTCAACCGCAGCATTCAGGGCCAGCAGGTTGGTTTGAAAGGCGATATCTTCAATCGTCTTGATAATTTTTGAGATATCCTGCCCGGCTTTGTCGATGTCCGCCATCGCTGCGGTCATGCCCTGCATTTTTTCGGCGCCGGCTTGTGCCGAGGTTTGGACACTGCTGGAGAGGGTATCTGCCTCTGTTGAATTCTCAGCACTCTGGCGCGATTGGCCGACAATTTCATTCATTGAGGCTGAGATCTCTTCCAGCGAAGCTGCAGATTCAGTGGCTCCTTGTGACAGGGTCTGGCTGGCGGCAGAAATTTCAGAGCTGGCTGATTCTACTTGATTGGCCGCTTTGAGCAGTTCGTGAACCAGTTCATTAAGACTCTGATTGGCCTTGCTCAATGGCTCACTGATCAGCCCCTCGGCTTCAAAGGTGAAATCACCATGGGCAAGACGATCAAAGGCCTCGAGTACTTCGTGCTCCAGGTTGTCGGCAAAGGAGTCCATGGCCTGGGCCATCTTGCCGATTTCATCCTGACGATCCATCTGCAGACGTTGACCCAGCTTGCCGTGGGCAAGATCTTCAATCATCGCCAGGGTCCGGCCAAGCGGGCGGGTCAGACTGCGGGTCAAAAGAAAGCCAAAGAGCAATGCCAGCAGGGTGCCGGCAATCATGCCGCTGATACTTAAGGTTGTCGCCCGGGCCCTCTGATTTTCTGCTGCTGTTACTGCAGCGGCGGCGTCGGTAGCGGTGACGGCGATCAACTCATCCAGCAGTTGATGGGCATGATCAGTCTGGCTTTGTACCGGCCCCAGCAGTTGCGCCATCATCTCTTCGTACAGGGCAACCGCTTCATCGGCAATCTGTAACAGAGAAAAAAAGACATCATAGGTGTCTTCGATGCTCAGCGAGACAATGTCTTCATAGTGTTGCTGGGCAGCGGCAGCATCGCCATTGCGACGCAATTCGCGGTTCTCTGATATGGCTTCATAGTATTCAGCGTGGGTGGCTCGTGCCCGACTGATCAGCTCACGTAACTTTTCATTATCGGTCTGAAATTGGGCCGTCCAGAGTTCAAAAGGGGAGTTGTCAAGATCGTAATTCCAACCATACCCCATGCCGGTATGGATATAGTCGAGCACCATCACCGCAGTTTCGTACTGGTTTCCGCGAAATTGTTGAAGGTCGGCTCGCAACCCAACCGGATCGAGGATGCCTAAATCGTCAACAGCGCGCGCGAGTTCCATGAAGCGGTTAACCGCGGCTCTGCGCTCTTGCCAGGCCGCGGTCAGCTCTTGCCACAAAGCCTCTTCCTCCGCTGTGCGGGGCAGCTCCTGGTAGACTTTAATGGCCTCTTGAACATGCTCCTGGGCCTGGGTGTTTTTCCGGTAAATGGCTTGACGTTCGTTTAAGGAAAGGCGCGGATTAAGCAGCGCCCGGTTTTCGGCAACCCGTTCCAGTCCGCCGGCCCGCATGGCTTCCAGATACTGAATGGCTGGAAGTTTTTCACTGCCGATTTCAGTAACGTTTTTGCCTAAGCCGGTTATGCCGCTAACACCAATCCATCCGACCCCCAGGGTAATCAGGCCCACCAGTACGAAGCCACCGATCAGTTTGACCCCCAGTCGAAAGTTTTTCATGAACCTCTCCTCACAAGTTGTCCCCCCCTTTAATTAATTCTATCGGATACATGCGCAGGTACCTGATGAGAGAAAAAACAAAAGATAAACATATGCCAATGATAATGCAATAATTTAAATCCGGAGGCAATATTTTTTTCAGGTTTTTCTAAGAATCCAACGAGAAACTGGAGTTTTTTATCTTGGGGGTGCTGTCAAAAAAAGGAATTGAGCCCACCTGGCTAGCGTATGTGGTCAGCCAGATGGGCAATGGCCAACGCGTAATTGACTGCCGGGTTGTAACGGTGCAGGGCGTCAAAGTTGGGTAGTACCAGAAAATAGCGGTCGCTGTTTTTACCTGCAGCAATCAACCCGGCAGAGGTTGTGGCAGGCAGATTTGCCGTTATCAGAGGAGACCCATCGGTAGCGGTAAGTCCTTGTTCCTGCCAGAAGATTAAAGGCCTGCGCTCCCTCCAGTCACTGACCGGTGAAGTGAACTCACGGGGGACCTTGACCGCAAACCCCCAGGGCTGACCAGCTACCCAGCCCGCCTGCTTGAGATAGTTTGCCGCTGACGCCAGGGCATCGCCAACACTGCCGATAATGTCACGGCGCCCATCATTATCATGGTCAACGGCCAGGCGCTCAAAGCTGGTGGGAATGAACTGTGTCTGACCAAAAGCACCAGCCCAGGAGCCGAGAAACTCGTCCGCCGCGATCTCTTCGCGCTCAAGGATTTTCAAGGCACTGAACAATTCATTGCGGAAAAAAGACTGGCGGCGGCCATAGCAGCTTAAGGTAGCCAGGGATCGAATCACCGGGAAATTGCCGGCCGCCGCACCGAAGGAGGATTCCATCCCCCAGATGGCGACGATGATCGCCGGGTCAACACCATAGCGATGCTCAAGGTCAGCAAGTAATTCGCGGTACTCAGCCAGTTTGGACCGACCGGTACGGATGCGGTCTTCCGTCACTTGTCGAGCCAGATATTGTGCAACAGTCAGGGTCAACTCAACCTGCCGATCCATGAGCTCGAGGGTTCTCTGATCGGGAGCGAGGTCGGCTGTCGCCCGGTGGAAAGTATCGGCGGAAACACCCTCTTCAAGTGCTGTGGTGCGCAGTTCAGCGAGGCAGTGATTGAAATCGCCGGTGCTTGCTTGAGCGTGAAGCGGCCAAGCTAACAGGAATATGAGTAAAAGAGCAGCAAGCCCCTGGATCGAAAAAATAACCAGTCTGTACGGCCTGTACGGATATAGGTTTTGCACGATGGCCCCCATTGGTGGATCAAAAAAGGTGTGGTAGGATTGCTGTGAGTTAAACAAAGTCGGGTGTAGCAGGTCAAGGTGGCGCGACCTTTGTGCCAGGTTAATCCCAAGAATGGATGTATCTGTTCAGCACCGGGCCTTTGAATCCTATGTCAAGGGACGCTTTTCGTCATCCCTGACCGCTTGTTGTCGCCGTCCATGGCGACAAACACCCTTGCCACAGGATCCCCGACCCTGCGCGAAGGGCTGCAGGTAAATAATTACGAATGGATAAAGATTCAGATGCTTTTTTTGTTGTTTCTTGTGCCCATGGCGTTGCTCAGCGCTTTTCTTGCCTGGCGCTGCTGGCAGATAAAACATGCGCGCGTTGCTGTTGTGATGGTCATTACCTGTATCGGTTGCACACTGTGTTCTGCGCTGCTGATTTACGGCATGCTCTATTTGTATGAAGCCCTCAAGTTGCCGGCAACCGGATGATTAATTTCAAGATAAAAGCCGCAATCTGCCCTTTGATGGGAGAATCCCCATGGCTCATCGAACGCTGAAATCCTCTGCCTACGATCATATGGTCGAGCGACTTAATCGTTTTCCCCAGGGCGCACCGCCCTCCAAAACCCTCTTTGAAATCCTGAAAATACTGGTCAGTGAAAAAGAAGCGGGACTGATCGCCGAACTACCCATCAAACCGTTCAAGATAGCGGAAGCTGCCCGGCGCTGGAAAATGAGTGAGGGGGAAAGCCGTACTATTCTTGAGGATTTGGCTGGTCGTGCGATACTGGTTGATATTGAAGAGGACGGCGAGACCGTATACGTCCTGCCGCCGCCAATGGCAGGATTTTTCGAATTTTCCCTGATGCGCTTGCGTGGGGATGTCGATCAGCAGGTGCTGGCGGAATTGTTTTATCAGTACCTGAATGTCGAGGAAGATTTCATCAAGAGCCTTTTTATGGATGGCCAGACTCAACTGGGTCGGGTTTTTGTCAATGAGTCAGTGGCCGGCGAAGGTGTTTCTGATCAGACATTGCAAGTTCTCGATTATGAACGGGCATCAGAAGTGATCAGATCGGCCAGTCATATTGGCGTAGGTCTGTGTTACTGCCGCCACAAGATGGAACATCTGGGTAAGAATTGCAGCGCGCCGCTGGATATCTGCATGACCTTCAACAGCAGTGCCGAATCCTTGACTCGCAGTGGCCATGCCCGGGCGATTGATGCCGTTGAATGTCTGGAATTGCTGGATCAGGCTTACGAACACAATCTGGTTCAGTTCGGCGAAAATGTTCAGAAGCGGGTAAATTTTATCTGCAACTGCTGTGGCTGCTGTTGTGAAGCCATGATTGCCGCCCGCCAATACGGGATCTTGCAGCCGGTCCATACCTCCAGTTTTATTCCCGTAATTGATCTTGCAAGTTGCAGCGGATGCGGGCATTGTGTGCGGGTCTGTCCGGTCGCCGCGATCGGCCTGGTATCCGCTAACGATCCGCATCAACCCAAGCGCCATGTTGCAAAAATTTATCCCGATATCTGTCTGGGATGCGGCGTCTGTGTACGGGTCTGTGGGCCGCGTAGCTTGTCTCTGGTGCCCCGCGCAAAACGGGTGTTTACGCCGGTTGACAGTGTTCATCGGATTGTGGTCATGGCGATCGAACGGGGCAAGCTGCAGAACCTGATTTTTGACAATCAGATCCTTTTCAGCCATCGTGCCCTGGCCGCCCTGTTGGGTGCTGTTCTGAAGCTTTCGCCGGTCAAGCGGGCGCTGGCGACTGAACAGATGAAGTCGCGCTACTTGGTCAAGCTGCTTGAGTGGCATGCCCGCCGTTGACGGCGGGAGCACCTTATCAACAAAATGAAAAAGACCCCGAAACCTTTCCCCTCTTTTTTAGGATATATTTTAAATGAAGCTGATAAGAATGTGCCGTGAAGTGGAAATGATGCTGAGCGAAGTGTACCAGAACTTTTCCACGATAGAAGGCATCGACCAGGAGGTCAAAGCCGTTTTTCTGCAACTTGTTGACGATGAAAAACAGCACGCCATCCTGCTTGAATTCGTCGATAAAATTATCACCAAAAGTAGTTTGGAAATTACCGAAAATGAAACAATCAAAAAAGTCGAACGCCTGCATGAAAAAGCCCAGGCCGTGCTGCACCGCTCCAGACAACCCATCGGCATCAATGATGCGTTAACCTTCGCCATCAAGCTGGAGCGCTATTTTATTGATGTTCACGCCCGGGTGCTGGTGAGTCTGGCCGATACCGAAACCGCAAGGCTGGTTCAGTTCCTGGCTCACGATGAAGATGAGCATGTAGCATCTCTGTGCAAATGTGCAGAAAAATACGGCATCGTCGTCTAACCGGCAACAGTAATTGCATCAGGATTGTCGCATCACTTGCACCCAGACCTGTTCATTTCCTGGGTCCACCAAATCGAAATCGAAATCGGGATCGAAATCGAAATCGAAAAGAGGAGACACTCGGACATGATGAACCTGATGGCTACCACCTTTAGATTGGCTACTTCGTCTGGGTGGCGGGGCTACCAGATTCGAGAAAATCAGGCGCTCTTGGCAACGACAAGAACGATTTCGATCCCGATAGCGATTTCGATTTTGATAAAGAACAGCCCCTATCCTGG
>JAWOFG010000051.1:0-21575 GCA_046482365.1 Pelovirga sp.
GCGATGCGAAGTTTTGCTCCTTGTTCAATCCCCGGGGGAATCTTGACCTTGATCTGCTCGACCTTGCCGTCACTGCGGTAATCGATACGACGCTCACCACCCTGAACCGCCAGCCGAAAAGGGATGCTGATCTGCATCGAATAGTCCTGACCACGTTGTGGTGCCCGGCGCGTATGTGGACGCCCACCAAAGAGCTGGCTGAACAGGTCTTCCCCGCCGAAGCCGCCGAAGATATCCCCCATGTTGACATTGCGGAAGATGTCTTCCTGGGAAAAACGCTGGTGAAAACCGGCATCACCAAACTGGTCATACTGACGCTTTTTCTCCGGATCAGAGAGCACCGCGTAAGCTTCTGTCAGTTGTTTGAATTGATCTTCAGCGTGCTTGTCATCGGGGTTTTTGTCAGGATGATACTTCTGCGCCAGTTTGCGATAAGCTTTTTTTATCGTAGCGGCATCGGCATTGCGTTCGATGCCGAGTACGGAGTAGTAATCTTTAGCCATAGTCCTAACGCTCCTGATTTTTGCGAGTTAACAATAACAGCTATAGTAGGATCACTTTTTAAACAGGTCAAGCACCTTGCTTGCCGATGTTGCGCTTGCTTGACCTGTCTGTGGTGAACCGCTAGGATATGAAAAACTTTCATTAATCTGAACTTTTACAGGGGTCACTATGACACGAATCGCAATCATTGGGGCGGGAATTTCCGGTTTGGCAGCAGCCAGTGCTATTGAAGATCATGCCCGCCGGTCCGGGCTTGATCTGACCACCCTGGTTATCGAAAAACAGGAACGGGTCGGCGGCAAGATCTGGTCGATCAAGGAAGAGGGATACCTGTGTGAATGGGGGCCTAACGGCTTTCTCGACAGCAAACCCATGACCCTGGATTTATGTCGACATCTGCAAATTGAGGAGCGTTTGCTGCGTTCTGATGATAACGCCCGCAAGCGTTATATTTACGCGGATAAAACCCTCCACCGGCTGCCCGAGAATGGTCCCTCCTTTTTATCTTCCAAGTTGATCTCCTGGCCGGGAAAACTGCGTCTGGCAGGTGAAATCCTGGTGCCCAAACGGACTGATCCCGGTGATGAAACCCTTGCCGAGTTCGGGCGGCGCCGGTTGGGCAAGGAAGCCCTGGATAAGCTGATTTCCCCCATGGTGTCCGGTATTTTTGCCGGTGATCCGGAAACCATGAGCCTGAAGAGTTGTTTTCCGCGCATTTATGAGCTTGAGCAGGAATATGGTGGTCTGCTCAAGGCGATGGTGCGTCTGGCGCGCCAAAAACGCACCGAGATCAAGGCGGGTAAGGCGGTTGCCAGTGCTGCCGGACCGGGGGGGGTGTTGACTTCTTTTGTCGGGGGAATCCAGGAACTGACTGATGCCGCATCCTCTTCTTTGAAAGGGGAACTGATAAGCGGTCAGCCGGTGGAGCGAATCGAGAAAAAATCAGGTGGATTTTTGTTGCATCTGGCGTCCGGTAGGCAGCTTGAAGCTGATCTGGTCATTACCGCCTCTCCTTCATACGCGGTGGCAGCGATGATCGACCAACTGAATCCACAAGTAGCAACGCTGTTGCGCGAAATCCCTTACGCTCCGATGAACGTGATTTGTTTTGGTTATGAGCGTGAACGCATCGCCCGCAATCTGGATGGTTTTGGCTATCTGATTCCCCGGGCCGAAGGGTGCCATACCTTGGGCACTCTCTGGGATTCGAGCATTTTCCCCAATCGCGCCCCGGAAGGAAAAGTGTTGTTACGCTCGATGATGGGCGGCGCGACCAATGCGGCAGCGATTGATCTTGCCGATGACGAGGTTGTTGCCCGCACCAGCACCGATTTGCGTCAGATCATGGGAATAACTGACTCTCCTGATTTTGTCCGGGTGTTCCGTCACCCACGTGCCATTCCCCAGTACACCCGTGGTCACGGGGCCAGATTGCAGGCGCTGGATGACGCACTGGCCACAACCCCGGGGCTGTATTTAAATGGAAATGCTTTTTACGGAGTGGGATTGAACGATTGTGTCAACGCGGCCAATCGCGTGGCCGAGCGGGTGATTAAAGAGGTCCAGGCCCGAGGCGTCTGACCGCGATATACAATAAAAATTTCGTATCTGATCAGCACCGGGCCTTTGGATCCTATGTCAAGGGACGCTTTTCGTCATCCATGACCGCTTTTTGTCGCCGTCCATGGCGACAAAAACCCTTGCCACAGGATCCAAAGGCCCTGCGCAAGGATAGAGCTGAATTGATACAAAACCTCATTCATCTGCGTCATCTTCCGGTTCCTTAACCAGGGCTGCCAGGGGGGAATGGCTCAAAAAGCGCAGCCCGCCGTCTTTGGTGTTTTCAACGATGGACATGGGACCGGAGCGCTCCATCTTGATTTCTTCACTGGTTTCGCCAAGGTGAAGCACTGATCCTTCCAGCAGTTTTGCCAGAACATTGATCTTGGCGCGGGCGGTCGGATGTTCTCCGGCGCTGAAGTTGATTAACTCTTCGTTGAGCTCTTCCCGCTCTTCTTCGAGGTTAACGTGGCGCTGGGTGAGGATGCCGATGCGCAGTTCAATGGCTTCACGCAAGGCCGGACGGTTGTCCGGCAACGGTTTTTTATTCAGCGATTTGAGTGCTTCACTGATCCGCTTAACTTGTTCAGCGACACTCTTAACCCGCGTACGCAGGTATTTAAGGCGATCGTTTTCGGGAAAATAGACCCCGGAGGTCAGTTGGGTTTTAATGCCGGAGCGTGCTCCCACCGCCTTGGCCTCAATCCCCTCCAGAGCAATGGCCTCGCCGCCGGAGATCTGCCCCCCTTCAATATGGATGCTGCCGGTGGCTTTAAGTACCGAGTTGCGCACTTCGTGGGCAACGTGGATATTGTTCCAGCATTCGACCGTGACCTGATTGAGGTAATTGGCCTTCAAGGTTCCTTTGCAGACGATTTTGCCCACCCCTTTGCCGGTCATGGTACCGATAGTGACCGGCCCGTCACACTGAATCCTGCAGGCCCCAACCGCGCCGGAGACCTTGATCCCCTTGGTAGCGGTAATGTTGAAATCATCAAGCACATCTCCCTTGATGTCGACAAAACCATTAAAGGTGATATGCCCAACACTTAAGTCGACATCGCCGTCGACGATAAATTCTTCGGCAATCGAGATAATATTATTATCGAAGACAGCACGTCCGCTACGGGTGGCAAAGGCTTGTTTGCCGTCGTCGCTCAATCGCACGCCGGCACCGGCAATAACATTGGCTGATTTGCCGGATAGCGGGGGAATCAGA
The DNA here is from genome assembly GCA_046482365.1 of Pelovirga sp. GTDB lineage: Bacteria > Desulfobacterota > Desulfuromonadia > Desulfuromonadales > Geopsychrobacteraceae > Pelovirga. Next base: position 3,284 of record JAWOFG010000051.1, read on the forward strand.
TCGTCGGTGATGGTTTTACCCGGGGTCCCGGGAGTCGGCGGGTAGATGTTGCCGATATGTTCGTCAATATCAACATTAGAGAAGTTCTGCACATCTTTAAAGTTGACCCGACCAAACTCGTCCTCTGCCCATTCCGACACATCTTTGCCGGTTGACACCAGCAACTCAAACCAGCCGTCTTCTCCCGGTTCCGGTTCCGCGCCGCGGGCGAGGATGATGTTCTGGGGATTGTTGCCCTGGGCGGCTTCAGTGCAAAAGATGGCAACCTGCTCAAGATCGACGCTGCTGGTAATATTGTTGCGCCGCAGAATCGACATGATATCCGCAGGAGCAGGGCTTTTTTCAAGATTATGGACGGTGATGCCGGCACGGCATTCAATGTCGCTGTCACAGGTTTGCAGTTGCAGGCTGTAGTCGTCAGTGACATACTCAGCGAGTACCTTGCACCCGACATCGATCCGGTTTTTTTTGTCACTCCCAGCCATGATCCTCACGTCTGATCTAGTAAAAATGATGAGAATTAGTTTGACACTATCATATCTATCGGCTAACAGACTAATTTAATTGAGCTACTTTTTCACCTGGAAAAAATATTCAGTGGCTATCATATCCACAGGTGTTGACCGACTATCAGCCTGCTGGTTATCCTGCCGCTAAACAACAGCTATTTGTTTGCGATCGACGGAGCATAACCATCATGACAACTCTCAAAGAGGGCTTTGAACGCGATCTTGCCCAGGTCAGCTGGCGCGAGTTGCGCATTCATCTGCGTCGAGATGCCCTTGTCACTGTGGCTTCTGATCTGAGCCTGGTAGCGGTAGCCGGCGCTGTTGCCACGGATGATGCACCTCAGGTGGAGGCGTGGATTGCCGCTGGCCAATTGGCCAAGCCGACAGCTACCGAACTGGCAGAGTGGGAAACGTCCCTTGACAAGGCTTTTTTGCTGCTGATTGTTCAACCCTATATTCTGATCCAGGCGGTGTGAGGGTGCTTGTTGATTTTGTCACTTCCTTGTGCGCTTATCGGTCTTCAGCGGTGTTTAATCCCTGGGGTGAGAGGGATCCCCATCACGATGCTGATCACCAGGGAGCGGTTATCCGTTGCGAACAGCTGACCTGCTATCTGGATGAGCGCATCGGGCAGGCAGATACCCTGTTGTGTGCCGAAGCCATCGGCTATCAAGGGGGACATTTCAGCGGGATTCCGATGACCTCAGAGCGCCTGTTGTTGGGCGGCCTGGCCCACAAAGGACTGGTGCCGGAAATCGTGTTTAAAGGGCTTGCGCCGCGCCGAACCAGTTCGCCCAAGGTGCGCCCCGCAGGTTTTACCGAACCGACGGCGACCATCGTCTGGGGATTTTTGGCGCAGCAGGGAATTGATCCCTATCGGGTGGTTTTATGGAATGCCTTTCCCTGGCATCCTTACCACCCTGACAAGGGGCTGCTCAGTAACCGCACGCCGGATGTGCGCGAACTTAACGATGGGCACCGGATTCTGCTGCAGCTGCTGGAACTTGGAAATTTCAGTCAAATTGTGGCTGTTGGTGAAAAATCCGCGCTGCAACTGGGGCAGCTGGGGATCAGCGCGACCAAAGTACGCCATCCCGCCAATGGCGGCGCCGGCCAGTTCAGAGAGCAGTTGTGTCAGCTCTTGGGCTGAGTCTTGTTGGGTTAATCTGCGGTCGATCAGCGAAGGAACTGCCCCATGTCCATTACCATTATTGAACAGCAGATCGGACGATTTCTGGCCAGCGAAGCACCGGAGGTTCTTGCCATCAAGGGGGGCTGGGGGGTGGGCAAAACCTACGCCTGGAATGCTTACCTGCATGCCGCAAAAAATCAACGACGCATTGCCTTAAGTGACTACTCCTACGTTTCCCTCTTTGGTATCAATTCCCTGCCGGAACTGAAAAACAGTATCTTTGAAAACATGATGTCGCGTCAGCACATCGGCCGCCGCCCGTCGGTGGAGAGCTTTCGGGCCAATATGAACCGTTTGTTGCGCACCACCGGAAAAAAGAAGTTTGCCCTTTTTTCGGTAGAAAAAGCGGCAGAATTTACTGATGCGCCGTTCGAATCCCTGGCTTTCCTGTCGCTGGAAAAAACCCTGATCTGTCTGGATGATTTTGAGCGTAAAGGCAAAGGCATTGAGACCCAGGATATCCTTGGACTGATCACCATCCTGAAGGAGCAGAAAAAATGCAAGGTGGTGCTGATTCTCAATGATGAAAGCCTCGGTGGCGATTCCCACATTGAGTACAATCGCCTGCGCGAGAAGGTGATCGACAGCGAACTGCGCTTTGCCCCGAGCGCCAAAGATTGTGTTGCCATTTCATTGCGCAACGACCCCTTAGGCAAGACTCTGGGGTCGGCGGTGATGCAATTGCAAATCAACAATATCCGCATCATCAAAAAAACCGAAGCGCTGGCGAGCTTGCTGGTGCCGGTGCTGAAAAACTTCGATCCGCAGGTTTTGGAACGGGCGGTGCGTATTCTCACCCTACTGGCCTGGTGCTATTACAGCCGCTCTGCCGAAGCTCCTGAATATGCTTTTATCATGAATCGCACCGCCTCATTCGCCAGTCTCGACAGTGAGGAGAATTTAACCACCCAGCAGCAGCAGTGGAATGCGATTCTGCGTGGTTATGACAATTTCTGTCTGGATGATTTTGGTCGTCAGATTGGTCGTCTGGTCGAGAATGGTTACCTCGACGAAGAACCGATGAGGGAGCAGGCCGTCATCTATGATGAGCAGATTTGTGCGGCACGCTCGGAAAAATCATTTCAGGAGGCCTGGCGAAAATTTTACCACTCGTTTGATGACAATGCCACCGATGTGATTAATTGTCTGTCGGAGAGTTTTCGCGACAATGCCCGCCATATCAGTCCGGTCAATCTCGACGGCAGCGTGCGCCTGCTGCGCTATCTGGGCAAGGATAAGTTGGCCAGTCGGATTATCAATCTGTATATTGAAAAACGCAAAAGTGAGACGAAACTGTTTGCCATTGAGTCAGCTGTCGAGATAGAGGAAATCCTCGACCCTGAGGTGATAGAAAAATTTCGGCAGGTTCAGCATCTTCTGCGCGAAAAGTTGACTGTGCGACAGCTCTGCGAGCGGTTGCATGAAGAGGGGGATCACAGTGATGAGGAACATCAGCTCGCCCAGGCGTCGGTGACTGATTTTATCCTGCTGTTCAAGGGGTTAAACGGCGATGATTTGTCCCGTCATATCGATGTTTGTCTGCGCTACGGGCGTCTGGGCGGCATCAGCGATTCGCAACGGCTGATCGTTGAAAAAGCCACTGCTGCTCTGCAACAGATCGGCAGGGAAAGCCGTTTGAATGCGAGCCGGGTGAGGCGTTTCGGGGTGTCGATCTAAATAAAAAAGCCCCGGCCTGTTTGCCGGAGCTTTTTTTGTCAACCACTTTATGCAGTAGATTGTACTACAGGGCTTTTTTGATCAGACTTTCAATCTGGTTTTTGGGCACAGCGCCTACCAGCTGATCAACGACCTTGCCCTGATGGAAAAGAATCATCGTCGGGATACCGCGAACCCCATATTGGCCGGGGGTTGCCGGGTTGTCGTCGACATTAACTTTGCCGATCTTGACTTTGCCGTCATATTCGTCTGCCAGTTGATCCAGCACCGGCGCAATTGCCTTGCAGGGGGCGCACCAACTTGCCCAGAAATCGACGAGGATCGGGGTGTCAGATTTCAGTACGGTGGTATCGAACTGGTCGTCGGTAACTTCGATAATTTTATCGCTAGCCATCAGTTTCTCCTTATTCTTGATTCAAATGCTCAAAAAGGGTGGTCAATTCATTCAAAAGCTAATATATAGTAACTCGGTTAAAAAATCAAAGATCTAATCATCGAACCCGAGGTGACGCTTGACACTAACCAGGGGCCTCCCTATCATGCCGCATTGACCTGGCATGCCGGTCATATCCTCGCTGGCAGGAGTTTTATGGATTCTCGTTTCGCACAATCAACTGGTCTCCACCGGGAACTCATCAAGCGTTTTTGCGATACCCAACAGGTAGAGATAGAACGTCTGGCCGGACGGGCAGCAACCCTTTTTGCCGATGGGGGGCAACTGTTGACCGTCGGTATTGGCATGTTCCATCCGGTGGCGCAAGTGGTTGCGACGGCCTTTGCCTACCGCCTTGATTTCGATCGACCGGCCTTGCCGGCTATCTGTCTGGGAAGTGATAGCGCAATGGCGGCGGCAATGGCGTCCAGCGGCGAGTACGAGCAGTTATTTCTTCGGCACTATCGCGCGCTGGGCGGCGAAAAACAGCTGCTGCTGCTCTTTGGTAACGGGGTTCCCAGCCCTGCCCTGGAGCGGTTGCGCGACGAGATGCTCGAGAATGATCAGGCTGTTGCTTTGTTATCCGGTGCCGGCATGAAGGATCCACTCTATCGTGATAACCTCGAATGGTGTCTGGATCTGGCAACCGGTAGTCGGGCACGACAAATTGAATTGATGCAGTTTGCCGGTCATTTACTATGTGAGCTGGTGGAAGCGGAGCTTTTTCAATGTTGAGTTGGTGGCCCGACATAACTGCCGTACTTTCCTTTTATCGGCCGTTCTCATGTGTGCAGAAAGGAAATCCATGGAACCAGTGAATCTGCTTTTTGCACTAACAACAGTGAGTTACCTGATCGCCAGCCTGCTCTACCTGACGGCCATGATCGGTAAACGCGAAGGGGCCGGGCGTCTGGGCCGCTGGATATTACTAGTGGGGATTGTTGTTCATGCCGGTGTTTTTGCTGTGCGCCATTCTATGGTTTCAGGCACGCCGGTTACCAGCCTGCACGAATCCCTGTCCTTTTTTGCCTGGTGTCTGGTGCTGCTGTTCTTGTTACTGGATCTGCGCTTCCGTCTGTCGGTGATGGGGGCTTTTGCTGCTCCGCTTGCGACCGGGCTGATGATTTTCAGTGCCTTCAGTCCGGATGTGGTGGTCCCTCTCAATCCGGTGCTGCGGAGCTGGCTCTTTCCTTTACACATCAGTTTTGCCTTTTTGGGAAATGCCGCGTTTGCCCTGTCGTTCGGCGCCGGGGTCATGTATCTGATTCAGGATCGAATGCTAAAAAGCAAGCGGTTTAATCGCTTATACCGGATGTTGCCATCCATCGATGTGCTTGATCGGGTCAACTATACCTGCCTGAGCGTCGGTTTTCCGTTTATGACCCTGGGGATTATCAGTGGTGCGGTATGGGCCAATCTGGCCTGGGGCAGCTACTGGAGTTGGGATCCGAAAGAAACCTGGGCACTGATCACCTGGTTGCTCTATGCAGCCCTGCTGCATGGCCGCCTGACGGTCGGCTGGCGGGGGCGCCGCGCCGCATTTTTCTCTATTGTTGCCTTTATGTTTCTGCTTTTCACCTTCCTCGGAGTGAGTCTGCTGTTTGATGGCTATCACACTTTTGAAGCCTTCGCCATGCCATGACTGATTGCTGCGGATTGTTGTTATGAATATTGTTGTTGTTGGGCTCAGTCATAAAACCGCTCCAGTTGAGATTCGGGAAAAAGTGGCATTTGAGGCGGATACCCTTGCCGATCGTCTTGCCCGGATTCTCGCCCTGCCGAGCATATCTGAAGCGATGATTGTTTCGACCTGTAACCGGGTCGAACTCTATGCTGCTTCCATGCGGCCGGACCAGGCCTGTGCCGAGCTGCAGCGTTTTATCGGCGAGTGTCATGGCCTGAGCACAGACGAGCTCAATGCGCATCTGTATTCCTACACCTGTCAGGAAGCGGTACACCATGTTTTCCGGGTGACCGCCAGCCTGGACTCCATGGTGGTTGGTGAACCGCAGATCTTAGGTCAGATAAAAACCGCTTATGGTCATGCCTGCGATAACAAGAGTGCCGGCCTGGTGCTTAATCGTTTTATGCACAAGGCCTTTTCCGTGGCCAAGCGGGTGCGTACTGAAACCGCCATTGCCAGTAACGCTGTGTCTGTGTCTTACGCTGCCGTGGAATTGGCGCGCAAAATTTTTGATTCCCTCGAAAACAAAACGGTCATGCTGGTCGGTGCCGGCGAGATGTGTGAACTGGCGGCCAAACATTTTGTCCGTTATGGCGTATCAAAGGTGTTGGTGACCAACCGGACGTTCAGCCGCGCTGAAAGCCTGGCCGAAAGTTTTGACGGGGTTGCCGTTAATTTTGCCAATTTCCGGGAACAGCTTCACCGGGTTGACATTCTTTTGTCATCGACGGGATCTCCTGATTATGTCATCAGTGCCGCAGATCTCAAGGCCGCCTGTAAGATGCGCCGCTATCAGCCGATGTTTCTGATCGATATTGCCGTGCCGCGTGATATTGATCCGGCTGCCGGCAAGATCGACAGTGTCTATCTGTATGACGTTGACGATCTCCAGGGCGTGGTCCAGTCCAACCTTAAGGAACGGGAAAAGGAGGCGGTCAAGGCTGATCAGATTGTTACCCAGGAGGTCGGTCGCTTCCACGAATGGCTGTCCAACCTCACGGTCAGGCCAACCATTGTTGCCTTGCGTAAACAGCTCGAAGAGGTGCGTCAGAAAGAATTACAGCGTACCCTGTCCAGCCTCGGCGACCTGGATGAGCATGAGCGTAAGATGCTCGAGGCCATGACCAGCGCCATCGTCAATAAAATTCTCCATCATCCAACCCGTCTGCTCAAGCAACTTGATTGTGACGATGATAAACTGCGTTATCTCGATGCGGTGCAGATGTTGTTTGATCTTTCTGTTCAACCCCCATCTGACGATCTGCCTGAGTTGCCGGAAGAATAGTCATTAAGAGAAGGAGAAAGCATGTCTAACCGCACATTACGTATCGGTACCCGCGCCAGCGCCCTGGCGTTATGGCAGGCCAACTGGGTCAAGGCCGAGCTTGAACAGCGCTATCCCGACCTGGAGGTCACCCTGACCAAAATCAAGACTCAAGGTGATAAAATCCTTGATGTCCCCCTCGCCAAGGTCGGTGGTAAGGGATTGTTCGTTAAGGAGATCCAGGAAGCGATGCTGCGTAACGAAATTGATATCGCTGTGCACTCAATGAAGGATGTGCCCACCGTCTTTCCACAAGGGACCGGGCTGCGCTGCATTACCGAGCGTGAGGACCCGCGTGACATTCTGGTGTTGCCCGTGGGGCGGTATTCGCTGGAGGACATCCCACAGGGTGGGCGCATCGGTACTTCATCCTTGCGGCGCAAGGCGCAACTGCTGCATCTGCGCCCCGATCTGCAGATGATTGACGTGCGGGGTAATGTCGAAACGCGGATTCGCAAACTGACCGACGAGAACCTGGATGCGGTTGTCCTCGCCGCTGCCGGTATGAAGCGCCTTGGTTTTGCCGAGCAGATTGGTTGCTACCTTGAGCCTGATGTCTGTCTGCCGGCGATCGGACAGGGTGCACTGGGGCTTGAGAGTCGACTTGAAGATGATCGCACCAATGATCTGATCGATTTTTTCAACCATTCAGAAACTGCTTGTGCCGTGATTGCTGAGCGGGCGGTCCTGGCAACCCTCGAAGGTGGCTGTCAGGTGCCGATTGCCGCGTTTGGTACGGTAAAGGAAGGGCAGCTCACATTGACCGCACTGGTGGCTGATGTGGAAGGAAAAATTCTATTGAAGCGCTCCACTCTGGTGCCGACGGATCAGGCTCATGCTGCGGGCGTCGCCCTGGCGAAAGAACTGCTGGCTGAGGGCGCTGCGGCGATCCTCAACGAGGTCTATGGCTGTCGCACTTTCCCCGAAGCGGAACACTAAAGATGACTGGGGAATCCCCACTGCCATTGGTCGGCCGGCGGTTTCTGGTGACGCGTCCGGCTGAACAGGCGGCCCCATTTGTTGCCCAGATCAATGCCTTGGGCGGGGAAGCTATCTGCGTCCCGACCATTGAAATTGCGCCACCTGCCAGCTACAAGGAGCTGGATCTGGCGGTGGTTGATCTGGATACCTACCAGATGGTTATTCTAACTTCGGTCAATGCGGTGCAGGCGCTGTTTGCGCGGATGCTTGAGAATAATCAGTACTTCGGTATGCTGCGCCAGTTAGAGTTGGTTGTTGTCGGCCCCAAAACCGCTGAAGCGCTGGCGCAATACAAGCTGCGACCGACCCTGATGCCGACTGATCATCGTGCTGAAGGGATTGTGAAGGAATTGCTGGCACGCGGAGTTGAGGGAAAGAGGATTTTTTATCCACGTGCTGCCGCCGCGCGTCCGCTACTGGCAACAGAGTTGCGCGCCGCCGGTGCAACAGTGATTGATCCCATCGCCTACCAGACCGTAATCCCCCAGGAGAATACGGAAAAAATTCGTACCTTGCTCACTTCCGGCGAGCTGGATGCGATCTGCTTCAGTTCGTCATCAACCTTTCGCCATCTGCAGCAGATGCTCGGCGCAGATCTGGCCCGCCTTAAAGGCACAACAGCATTTTTCTCCATTGGCCCGCAAACGACACAAACCATTTGTGAACAGGGTTATGAGGTTGATCTCGAGCCCGACACCTGGACGATGGATGCTTTGCTGCAGGCGATGGTGAATTATTACCGCTAACATCTGAATTTCAAGAGATTACAACAGGAGTGACCTATGAATTTCCCTGATTATCGTCCTCGTCGTCTGCGCCGCAACGCCACGCTACGGCGCATGGTACGTGAAACCCATCTGCGGGTTGATGATCTGATCTATCCCATGTTCAGTGCTTTTGGCACGAATATCAAAAAAGAGATCAGCTCCATGCCCGGCATTAATCAGCAGTCTCTCGAGCATATTGTTGCTGAAGCCAAAGAGGTGCGCGATCTGGGGATTCCAGCGGTTATTTTGTTCGGTATTCCGGAAACCAAGGACGCCGTCGGAAGCGACGCCTACAGTGACAGCGGGATTATTCAAAACACCATCCGGGCGATTAAGGTCGAGGTCCCGGAACTGTTGGTGATCACCGACGTTTGCCTGTGTGAATACACCGACCACGGCCACTGCGGGGTGATCAAGGACGGGGATGTTGATAACGATGCAACCCTTGAGCTGCTTGCCAGGGAGGCGTTAAGCCATGTTCAGGCCGGGGCTGATATTGTTGCCCCGTCTGACATGATGGATGGACGGATTGCCGCTATCCGCATGATATTGGATGATCACGGTTTTGAACAGATCCCGATCATGAGCTACGCGGTTAAGTATGCCAGCAGCTACTATGGCCCCTTCCGCGAAGCGGCGGAAAGCACCCCCGATTTTGGCGATCGTCGCAGTTACCAGATGGATCCCGCCAATCGCCTGGAGGCTTTGCGTGAGGCGGCTCAGGATGTGGCTGAAGCGGCGGATTTTCTCATGGTCAAACCGGCGCTGGCCTATCTGGATCTGCTGCGTGAACTCAAAGACAACTTCGATCTGCCGCTGGTCGCTTATAATGTGTCCGGCGAGTACAGCATGATCAAGGCCGCAGCAGAAAAAGGCTGGATCGATGGCGATGGGGTCATGATGGAAACCCTGCTGGGAATGAAACGCGCCGGCGCCGATTTGATCATCACCTACCATGCCAAGGAAGCGGCACGGTTGCTGGCCAGGTAAAAAACTACAGGATGGAAATATCTCTCAGCGGGCTATCGTTAAACGGTGGCCCGTTGTCCTTTTTGCAAACTGGCCGCTTTACTTCGGCTAGAGAAGAATCACTATGAAAGAATATCTCATCGATCAACTCCCCAACGGTATCCGTCTGGTCACGGTACCCATGCCCCACCAGCACGCGGTGGAACTGGTCTGTTATCTGGCCGTTGGCGGTCGTTGTGAGCCGTTGGCCCAGTCGGGGATTTCCCATTTTCTCGAGCACATGTTGTTTCGCGGTACCGCCGAATTTGCCAACAGCACCGAGCTGGAACGTGCTTTTGAGGAGATTGGCGGAGCGGTGAATGCTTCAACCGATGTCGAAACGACCTGTTTCCATTCGCGGGTTCACCCAGATTATGTTGAACGCGGGGTTGAGTTGTTTGCTTCCATGCTGCGGCGCCCCTGTTTTAACGAGATTGATACGGAGCGGAAGATTATTCTGGAAGAGGCGCGGGAGGATTTTAACGAGCGCGGTGAACAGGTTAATCTCGATAATCTGATGGTCGACTTGCTGTGGCCGGATCATCCGTTGGGCGCATCGCTGATCGGTTCGCCCGAGACGTTGAACGCTATCGGTCATCCGCAGCTTGAGGCCTATTATCATGACTGGTATCATCCCGCCAATCTGGTGATCTGTGCTTGCGGCGCAGTCGATCCTGCCACATTGCGCCGGGCTGCAAAGCGGGAATTCGGTGACTGGTCGCCGCGTGAACCGCGCACTCCGGTGCCTTTGGAGGAACCGCGGCAGTGGGTGCCGCGCAGCCGCTGGGTCCAGGACTCTGATTCCCAGGTCAGTTTTCAGTTGGCGTTTCGTTTGCCCGGACGTAACGATGAACGCACCATGGCGATCCGTCTGCTGCGGCGGATCCTGGGGTGGGGTGCGGGTGCACGGCTGCCCTTGCGCCTGCGCGAAGAGCTCGGCCTGACCTACTCGGTTGAGGTCAGCTGTTTGCTGCTGGATGATACCGGTTACCTGGCTATTGATACGGCGGTTGCCCCTGATAATCTGAATGCCGCTGTTGCGGAGGTTCTGGAGATATTAAAACGCTTGCGCGATGAACCGCTTTGCCCCACTGAACTGGCGGCGGCGGTTAAAACCTATCTGTTTGATCTTGATTTCTCCCGCGACCAGAGTGAATCGCTGACGGTACGTTATGGCTGGGGGTTGCAGGCCGGTTATCTGCGCACCCTGGAACAGGATCGGCAGGAGTTGTTGAGCCTGAGCGCAGAAAATATCCAGCAGGTGGTTCAACAACTGTTGAAGCCGTCTACGATAAATCTGGCCGTTGTTGGCCCCTGGTCCGAGAAAAATCGCCGTGAGGTTGAGCGACTGCTTCATGCCGGTTTGTAACTTACCAGCGCAGTTTGACGGTTTTGTAAAAAAAGTTTTTAAAGCGGAAAAAGCGCTTCTTCTCATTCTCGTCCGTTGATGACGGGTCACAGGCATCCAGAAGTCGGGCCAGCCTGGGCATATTGGTTGCCCCTTCGGTGCGCGCCTTTTCCACCACCTTGAGCACCAGATCCCGGGTAATTTCCTGACGCGCATAGGGCTCGTAGAGAGCCGACCAGAAGTTCTGCTCCTGCTTTAGAACGCTCTGGAAGATCTCCTCGGCCAGTTGGTCGTTCAATGCTTTGCTGTGGTTGCTACTGTCAGCCCGGCTGAAGGCCTGTGGTTGCAGGGCATTAGTGATTTCCTCGACGTCGATTACATCTCCCCGGCGCAATAGCATGCCGCGCAACAGGATACTGCGCAGTTCACGGATATTACCGGTGTAGTGATGACGGCTCAGCAGGTTTTTGGCCTTCTGGCTGAGTGCAGGTTGGGCGTTTTTTTCGTCCTGCTTGTGGTAGGCCTGAAACAGGCGGCCGAGCAGGTGAATAGCCAGGTCAGGGATATCTTCACGGCGTTGGTTGAGGGAGGGGACCTCGATGATTAATTCGGAGAGACGGTGATAGAGGTCTTCTCGAAAGATTCCATCAGCGATGAGCTGACGCAAGTCACGGTTAGTGCCGGCAACCAAGAGCACCTGGGAGTGGCGGGTGATGTTTTCACCAAGGCGGATAAATTCGCCACTGTCCAGAAACCGTAATAGCTGTACCTGGGTCTTGGGATCTGCATCGCCAATCTCATCAAGGAAGACCACTCCGCCATGGGCTTCCTCAAGAATGCCACGACGATCATTGTGGGCACCGGTAAAAGCACCACGCTTGTGCCCAAATAGTTCGGAATAGGTGAGGTCGCCACTGTAAGCGGCAATATTGGTTTTTTTTAGCGGCAGACTGCTGCGGCCCGGCATCAGCTGGCGAAAAATGCGGTTAAGTTCGGTGAAGAAGTTGTTGAACAGAAACTCCTTGCCGGCTCCGGTTTCACCGGTAATCAGGATAGAGGGCAGACCAAGAAACTCGCCCTGATCGGGAACACCCTGCTTGTGCCACTGCGTGATGCGTTCGCACAAGGGAGGGCTGATGAGCTGGATGGTGGTGATGATCTCCTGGGCTTTGCTGGAGTTGCCGATGATATTGCCAAGCCGATAAGAAGTAATTTTCGGGTCTTTGTAGCCGACATCCTGGCGCAAGCGGTCGAGTTCGCTGGTGAGTTGATCGATTTTCTGCAGAATCGACAGGTGATGGCCGATCATTCGCGCTATAATTTGCAGGATGCGTTGATGCTCATGGGTGAAGAAGTGGGGTCGCAGGCTGTCGAGACAGACAACTGCCAGAACTTCGTCTTCGTAAACTACCGGCACCGCAATTTCACTACGAATCGCCTCGGTGACCGGGCGGTAGAACTTTTCTTCATCACTGCCCTCATGGCAGTCATCAAGTATCTGTGGCCGGCGGGTGGCAGCGGCGAGGCCGGTCAAACTGCGTTGGCCGGGGGGAAGTTCCCTGCCACCAATGAGGATCGGTGGAATATATTTTTTCAGCCAATCCTTGTTTTTGGCCCCGATCAAATTTCCCTGGTCATCTTCCACCAGCAACCAGCGTTCCCCCTGAAACTCCCGCACCAGGGCAAGACTGCCGGTGTCGGCCCCGATCAGCTGAGTTGCTTTGGAGAGCACCCGGTGTAAAAAGGGGCGCAGACCATCGCCTGACTGTTGCAGCAGGTCGCCGATTTCTGAAAGAATCTGGATTTCCAGGTGCTCATCACCGATTTCCTGCACTACCCGTTGTGCCATTTCCGCGTGGGCATCGAGTAGATCGCGCTCAAAGGAGCTGAAGTGGTAGCGATCCTTGGTGTAGTAGTTGACCAGACAGATAACGCGACGATTGTGCTTGTCATAGCGGGGAACAATATAGAGGGATTTGAGGCCCAGGTTTTCGGTCAGATAGCGTTTCTGCAGGGTTTCAACGGCCAGATCTTCAATATACAGGGGGGCCAGCAGGCTATCGTCGACAATAACCCCGGCACGATCGATAAAACGGGATATCAGGGACTCTCCGGGTGCCAGGTTGATCAGCTTTTCTTCTTCGTAAAGACGCCGCGCTTCGCGTTCCTTGGAGTAGGAGGCGAGAATTTCCAGGGTGCGTTCACCGTCGATGCCGGAAGGAACCGGGATCAGCACTGAGGCCAGCGCCACGCGATCAATCAGCTGTGCCGCCGATTTCACCATGAACAGGGCTGCCTCGCGCTTTTTGGCTTCATCGACGCGTCGGGCAAGGAGCAATTGCTGGTGGTATTTGCGGGCGCGGTTCAGGGTTGGTGCTGCCTCGCTCAACAGTTTGCGTAATTGCCGCAACATCGGCTCTGATGGGGGTTGCTCAGCGCCACTGCGGTCAAGACTGACTACCCCGATGGCGCGGCCAAGATGAAGGATCGGCAGCAGATAATAAGAATTCGCAAAGGACTCAGCTGGTGTGACCGCGGTCCTGGAATGACGCGACAGGCTCGCAACCGCCATTTCCTGCTTTTGCTGATAGACCTGCGGAATGGGAAAGAAGCTGTCATTAATCGGGAAGGTAGGTTCGCTGATCCCCTGCAGGTCATCATTCTCTGCCGCAGCGCAGCTTAAGGACCCCATGGTCAGATCTTCAAGGTAGATGCGACATTGTCCGCCACTACTTAGTAGCTGCACCCCCTGACTGATGCGACGTAAAATTTCGACCAGATTCTCTTTGCCGAATTCGTCCAGAGTGTTGATGATCTGGTCGATCTGTTTTTGTGCCGGTGTGTTCATGTAAGTACTCCGAATGAGTTGTTTGTTGCTTTATCTGCAGGGTAGAGGGAATGCAGGTTGCTGTCAAAAAATATTAACGGCGACAGGGTGCCCCCCTGAGTCATCATTGGGATGTTTTTTAATCTTTTAGAATGTGATCTTTATTCAACCAATATAAAATAAGCTTTGGTTTCGATACCTTGCTTGCAATCGATGAGTGAAATATTAGTTTGTGAGGTTTTTATGATGAAATTTTGGGGCCTGTTTATACATCTAAATACCTGAATACTAAGCACAATTCTTTTTTTGTCCTTGCTAATCTGCAACAGCTGATGAATAATGAATGTATGTAAGTTCAGTCAATCATCAAGGAATGTACTTATGGGGGTCATCTCAATCAGTAAAAAAGAAACTTTCCCGGAGCCGCCCGCCGAAGCCTATGGGGCAAAGGGATCCTCTTTGCTTTCCATGCCCGATGTCCTTGCCGATCTCCTGTCCGCTTGCCTTCAAGGCGCCAGTCCCCAGTCAGTTGTAGAGATTATTTTACAGGATGCACCCTTCGCTGCTCATTTGATTGATGTTGCGGTGAAAGGTAATAACAATAAACTGGACGCTACCGAACCGGTTACTGCTGCGGTGAATTCCTTAGGGTACCCGATGATTGTCAGTCTGGTTCTTCAGTCGGCCCGGCAAGTACTTGAGCACAAGCTGTCGGCAACAGAAATATCCTATTTAAGAAAACTGTGGCGTACATCACGTTTTACCGGTCAGGCGGCCCGCTGTATTGCTCCTTCGGTTAACTATCCCTATATTGAAGAGGCGCAACTGTGTGGACTGTTGCAGAATCTTGGCCTTTATCAGCTGCTGGCCCGGCACGGTGACCTTTTTCTGGATAAGGCGCCGGTCTCCTGGAGTTGTGAAAAACAAGCAGTCCTGGAGCAGGAATCCTTCCAGACCGACCATCTCAGGTTGGCGGCTGACAAGATTGAAAGCTGGGGACTTGATTCCTTCCTCGCTGATGCCATCCGTTTTCTCATGGTGGACAGTGGTCAACTGCAAACAGCCAACCCACTCTTTCGGATCGCCAGGATGGCCCAGCTTTTTGCCGGCAGCGACGGCGATTTGAATCCCGAAGCAGGACGCCTGGGCGAGTTGTTTTTTAATCTGCGTCCGTCAGAAACAGACTATCTGTTCGAGTGGGTGACCAGTCTTTCTGCCCCGGCCTTCAAGTCCACGGATAACGATGCGACATCTGTGGAGTCCTTCAATAAAGCCTGTCGGCGCTTAACCCGGCAGATTTTTCTGGTTGCCAGCCAGGAGGCGGCCCGAGCCCGCTTGACCAGCGGCACTACGCCGGAAGAGATTGCCGAGATTGCCAGAAGTCTTTACCTGGAGAACAGCCAGGCTAAAAAGGTTCATTTTTTTCTGCTTGATCAGCGGCGTCAGGAGTTGATCGGAATTTCCTCGAAAGACGGCTCCCGTTTGTCGCGTGAGCTGAAACTTCCATTGATCAGTGAAGCGAGTCTGGCCGCCCGTGCTCTGTCCGGTGAGGGTGCTGTCAGCAGCTTTACTTCCGATCAAGCTTTGACCGTGACCGATCATCTGCTGCTGCGTCTTGGTGGAGGCAAGGGCTTCGTGTGTTATCCCTTAATTTCCAATGATCATCCGCTGGCGGTGGTAGTTTTTGGATTCGATAACGCTTACGAGGCTGACGGACTTCAATCCCCGGCCATCACTATTTTGCATCCCATCGTCAGCGCGGCACTGGCACAGGTGTCGATGGGAGAATTTAATCGAATTGGGGATGGTGCCCTGCTGCTGCGTCGGGTCAATCACGAAATCAGCAGTCCTCTGACCATTATCGGTAATTATGCCGAGGTATTGAAGCACAATTTGTCAGGGAGGTCCGGACGGGAGCTGGCTGAGGCGATTAAGCAGGAATCACAACGGGTCGATGAAATTGTTCATTACTATCTTAATCAGCAAGACACCTATGAATTCCCGGACCAGGAGATTGATATCAACCAACTGGTGCAGGAAACCGTTGACACCTTGCGCGAGGCTGAATTAACCCCCCGCAACATAGAGGTGATCCAACGATTCCAGCAGGATCTTCCACAGTTATCGAGCATGGCTATCCTGATTCGGCAGATTCTGGTCAATCTGATCAAAAATGCAGCAGAAGCTCTCGATCATGGCGGTCAGATTACCTTGGTGACCCGTGAAGGATTTTGTTCTGAGCGTGGGCGCTATGTGGAAATACATATTGCCGACAATGGACCCGGAATACCGCCTGCCATCAGGGACCGGCTGTTCCGCCCGGTTGTCAGCACCAAAGGGGGAGGGCATGCCGGATCGGGCTTAAGTATTGTCAAGGGGATGGTGGAAGATCTCGGAGGGCGGATCAGCTGTCACAGTGGCCCGGAACAGGGCACCGGTTTTTACCTGCAATTGCCGATCGTGGATGATTTCAGCTTGTTTACCTAAATAGGGGGGATCATGCATCAGGAACATACCACCAAACCGGAAAACCCGTCAGCGGGAATTCTGATCATCGGTGAGCAGTTGCCTTTGCTTTACAGCCTGCAGGCGCTGTTGCGCATCAACGGGTATCGTACTGACCTGTCAACCTCCTGTGAAGAAGCAGTGAAAAAACTGGCACAGGGGCGCTATGCTCTATTGTTGCTCGATTTACAAATTTCCGGTCGCGACAGTTGTCACCTGATTGAAGCGGTTCGGAGCTCCTGCCTTGATGTCGAAATTATTGTCCTGGTTTCAGACAGCTCTGTTGTTTCGATTAAAGATGCCTTGCGCATGGGCGCTTACGATTTTGTTCGCAAGCCCTATCGTCCGGAAGATCTGTTGGTCAGTGTCAGTCGTGGAGTTGAGCGGCAGCAGACCCGGTTACAGTTGCGCCGTACCGAATTGGCCTTGGAAGAATCGGAACGGATGCACCGGTTTATTGTTAATAATTCCCCCGACTTTATCTATATGCTCGACGCTAACGGGGTGTTTACTTTTGTTAATGATATGATCGAAGGACTGCTGGGGTACAAGCGTCACGAGATTATTGGCCGTCATTTTTCCTTTCTTATCCATCCTAATAATGCCGATATTGCACACCGGTTTTTCAGTGAACAGCGCACCGGGGAACGGGCGACCCGCAGTACGGAGATTCGCCTGCAGGCAAATCGGAACAGCCTGCAGGGACAAGGAAGGGAAGAGCTCCTGATCGAGCTGAACGCCATGGGGGTTTATGCCCAGAACAATACTGGTCATAAGGAATTCGTTGGCACTCTCGGCAGTGCCCGCGATATCACCGAGAGAAAACGCTCAGAAGAGCGGATCAGCTATCAGGCCTATCATGACCAGTTGACCCGGTTGCCGAACCGTCTTCTTTTTGCTGATCGTATGACCCAGGCCCTGGCCCATGCGACTCGCAGCAACACCAGAGTTGCGGTGATTTTCATTGATCTGGATTTTTTCAAAGAGATTAATGACAGCTATGGTCATATCGTTGGTGACCGGATTTTACAACAGGTGGCAGGATCTATCCTTCAGTGTGTACGTGCTGAAGATACGGTCAGTCGCTTCGGTGGTGATGAGTTTTCACTGCTGCTGGTGAATATTACATCGCTGGAGGATGCGACCGTTGTTGCAGATAAAATCCTGGCAGCGATTCGTATGCCTCTGACAGTTGACAGTCACGAAGTACGTTTGAGTGCCAGTATGGGAATTGCTCTTTATCCGGAAGGGGGGAATACTATTGATGCGTTGCTCCACAGCGCCGATATTGCCATGTATCATTCCAAGGATACGGGCAAGGATGGCTACTGTGTCTATGAGCGGCAGATGGGGAACTTGCTGGGAGGAGTGAATATAGAGAAAGAATTAAGAATTGCTTTGGAGCGTAATCAGCTGCAGGTGTTTTTCCAGCCCAAGGTGAATCCGGCAAGCAGTCATATCGTCGGCATGGAAGCACTGCTGCGTTGGCAGCATCCGTACCGTGGCTTGCTGTGCCCGGTTGATTTTATCCATGTTGCAGAAAAGACTTGCCAGATTATCCCGATCGGAGACTGGGTGCTGCAGCAGGTTTGTGAGGAGATGTTGCGCTGGCGGCGGCAGGGATTGCCGCCGATCAGGGTGTCACTTAATCTGTCCGTCATCCAGCTGCAGCAAGAAGATTACGCTGACAAGTTTACTGCTACTATCAAAGCAGCAGGGCTTGATGCAGAGCTGTTTGAGGTCCAGATTACCGAGCAGGGGATGCTGGACGGTTCCAGTGGGGTAGCGGGAGTGTTGCGGGGGTTGAGCCGCATGGGCGTCTCTGTTG
Source organism: Pelovirga sp. (assembly GCA_046482365.1). Lineage (GTDB taxonomy): Bacteria > Desulfobacterota > Desulfuromonadia > Desulfuromonadales > Geopsychrobacteraceae > Pelovirga. The sequence continues at coordinate 21,367 of JAWOFG010000051.1, forward strand.
CCATTGACGATTTTGGTTGCGGCCATTCCTCGCTCAATTATCTGCGTGATTATCCGGTCAACACCCTGATGATCGATCGCTCCTTTGTGCGCGACATTACCCAGGATGTGGGACGGGCACGAATCGCCGATGGTATCGCCATGATGGCGCGCGGGCTTAATTTAACCCTGATGGCCAAGGGAGTCGAAAACCTTATCCAGCTGGAACAC
>JAWOFG010000072.1:0-10345 GCA_046482365.1 Pelovirga sp.
GTTCTTTTCAAGGCTGGTCACCGGCAACAATCGCGCCCAGGCTGCGCAGGACGCCCTGCGGGCCATCGCCGGACAGAATCGTACCCAACAGGCGACCGCCGAGCTCGATGCCCTGGAGCTGCTTGATGGCGAGAAGATCGACCCATACGAGTCGAAATACACCAGGTTCGTCCTTGATGCCCTAAAGGCCAAGGGGCACGGGCAGGTGGTCAACCGCGGCGAGATCATCCAGGATGACCACGGCCTCGAATACATGAACCCGGATGGCTCACGCCTGGAACCTGAATGGGTGATCGTCATCCTGGCTGCATTGGTCTACTCCGGCGACATCGTGCTCGCCATCCCGGGGGACAAGTTTGATGCGACAGGATTACAAAAACTTGCCGCGACCAGCATGGACGACCTGGTTCGTTTCAAGCACCTCGAACAACCCAAGGAATGGAACCTTCCCGCGCTTAAAAACCTGTTCGAACTGCTCGGCATGACGCCTGGCATGGCCCAACTTGTCACCCAGGGCAAGGACGAGCCGGTGCAGAACCTGCAGCAGTCAGTGGGTAAGATCGTCAAGCGCATCGTCATGACCCAGCAGACCCTGCGCGAAGGTCTTTCCTTCTGGGGCTTAGATTTGGTTTCTGGTTACCGGTTACCGGTTACTGGTTCAGACAACCAGCAACCAGGAACTAGAAACCAGGAACTGGAGGACGCGAAGGCTTTCTTTGAAAGCCTGCAAGCGTACTCTTCGCCGGGCAAGCTGAAAAACTTCCGATACAGCGCTCCCGAAGTACTGGCCCACGAAAAGGCCGTGAAGGCGCTCGATGAGTTGACGCCCTGCGCGAGTTCATCATGGACCACAGCCCGACGGCGTCCTGGCTCTCCACCGCCGAGGCGGTGCTGCCCGCCGAGCATGACTGGGTGGATCGCATGAAGACCACCCGGCAGGACGTGCTGGATGCCCTCAAACAGGCCGACTTGACCGAGCTGGCCAGCCAATCCCAGGGCATCGGGGCCAAACTGCAGAAGCTGAAGAAGGATTACATCGTCGCCTATATCAGCCTGCACACCAAGGCCCGGCTGGGCGTGAACGACGACAAGCGCAAGGCTGGCCTGCTCAACGACCAGCGGCTGCAAACCCTGCTCAAACTGGCCGGTATCGACCTGATGCCCCGGCAGCAGCTCACCGATTACCAGAACCGCCTGGCCGGGCTGAAGAGCTGCTTCGCCCTGACCGAGCAAAACCTCGACGCCTCGCCCATCTGTCCGCATTGTGGATTCCGGCCAGCGGCGGAAATTGGGGTTTCTGGTTCCGGGTTGCTGATTGCTGGTTCGCAGCAACTCGATCAGATGGATGGGCAGTTGGACCGGATCATCGAGCAATGGACCAAGACTCTGCTGAACAACCTGGAAGATCCGATGACCCAAGCAAACATTAATGAACTGCTGCACGAGGATGACAAAATGGTTATCCAGTCGTTCATGGAGTCGAAGGAATTGCCGGAGCCGATAGATGGTAACTTCGTTCAAACCCTGAAAACGGTTCTGGCCGGCCTGCAGAAGGTGCCGGTTAAGAAAGCTGAACTCATAAAACTTGTTTCAAATCTGGGGCCATCCACGCCCGAAGAGTTGAAGCGGGCGATCAGTGATTATGTGGACAGTCTGACCAGGGGGAAAGATATCAATAAGGTCAGGATTGTGCTGGAATAGGAGCCTGGAATGGATGTTACCGAACAGCAGATAATAGAACTGATCCGCAAGGGCGAAGGACTCGATCTTGAATTCAAAACCTGCCGGAATCAGCTCAACCGGGATGCCTACGAAACGGTTTGCGCCTTTTTGAACCGGCATGGCGGCACCTTGCTTCTTGGTGTTCAGGATAACGGGGTCATTCAGGGCATCGAGCCGGATGCGGCGGCGCAAATCCGGAAAGACTTTGTCACGGCCATCAACAATCCACAGAAAATATCCCCGACCACCTATCTGGCGGTGGATGAAGTCACGGTTGGCGGCAAACCACTGCTCCGCATCTATGTGCCGGAAAGCTCGCAAGTGCATCGCTGCAACGGTCGCATCTACGACCGCAACGAAGACGGCGATCTGGATATCACCGATCACACCGCCCAGGTGGCACAGCTTTACCAGCGCAAGCAGGTCACCTACAGCGAGAACATGGTGTTTCCCCATCTGGGTCTTGATGACCTGGATCGCGATCTGATTGCCAGATGCCGCAAGACCGCCACCCTGCGTTGGGAAGATCATCCCTGGAAGGACCTGGACGATCTGGAACTGTTGCAAAGCGCCCAGCTTTACCAGACTGATCCGGAAACCGGGAAAAACGGCGTCACCCGTGCCGGGATTTTGCTGCTGGGAAAGCAGTTGCCGTTGTTGCGGGCCGTGCCACACCACCGCACCGACCTGATTCTGCGCAAGGTGAATCTTGACCGCTACGACGACCGGGATTTCGTGGATGTCAATCTGGTGGAAAGTTACGAGCGGATCATGGCCTTTATTCACAAGCACCTGCCTGATCCTTTTTACCTGGAAGGCACGACCAGTATCAGCATCAGAGATGCCATCTTCCGGGAGGTGGCATCAAACATCCTGATTCACCGGGAATACACCAACGCCTTCCCTGCCAAGCTGATCATCGAGTACGGCCAGGTCCGTACCGAAAACAGCAGCCGCCCCCACGGCTTTGGCCGTCTGGACCCTGAAAACTTCACCCCGTTTCCAAAAAATCCGGTAATTGCCCGGTTTTTCCGCCAGATTGGCCGGGCTGATGAGCTGGGCTCCGGCATGCGCAAGATGATGAAGTACAGCCGAGCTTACGGTGGTGCTGATCCGGAACTGGTGGAGGGAGATGTCTTCAGAATGGTCATACGAGTGCCCGAGTTTGGCGAAAAGATGGAGCCGGCAACGGGTACCCAGCAAGTACCCAGCAAGTACCCAGCAAGTATCCAGCAAATCGAGGCCCATGATCAGGCCCATGACGAGGCCCATGACGAGGCCCATGATCTGACGGAAGTTGAAAGGGGAATTCTCAGAGCCTGCAGAAGCGCACCACAAAGCGCTTCGGATCTGTTGAATGCTCTTGGATACAAGACCAGAACAGGTAATTTCAAAAAGGCAATGCTGCGCCTCGATGAATCGTTAAGTCTCTTGGAAAAGACTCTGCCTGACTCGCCCAGGAGTAAAAATCAGAAATATCGCCTGACCGCAAAGGGTGCAAGTTTATTGGAGGATCTGGCTGAATGAGTGCATTTCAGCGATTTGAAGATATAGAAGCCTGGCAAAAGGCCCGAGAACTGACGAAGGCAATTTACGCCCTGTCAAACGACGGCCAGTTTGCTCGTGATTTCGGCCTGCGCGATCAGATCCGCCGAGCCTCGGTTTCTATCATGTCCAACATCGCTGAAGGTTTCGGCAGAGGCGGCAACAAGGAGTTCATGCAATTCCTGTCAACCGCCAAGGGTTCAGCATCCGAAGTGCAAGCCCAACTCTACGTCGCTCTCGACGCAAATCATATCAAGGAAGAACAGTTCAAAAGCCTCTACGTACTAGCCCAGTCAATCGGCAACATGATTGGTGGGCTGATTCGCTACCTGGCGAAATCCGAATTTAAAGGAGTTAAGTACGATGAAAAATGAATACCTGCCGGGTTTCGACCAAGAACCAGTAACCAGGAACCAGGAACCAGTAACCTGCTTAGGCATGACCTTCGAGAATGACGAGGCCCGCCGTGCCCATTTCACCGAGGAGCTGCGCAAGAAGCTGCAGGACCCGGAATTCCGCAAGATCGAAGGCTTCCCCAACGGCAGCGACGAGGACATCCTGAACCTGAGCGATCCGCCGTATTACACCGCCTGCCCGAACCCGTGGATCGCCGACTTCATCGCTGAGTGGGAGGCGGATAAAAAGAGAGTTACTGGTTCAGAGTTACTGGTTACTGGTTCCAACGCCGACCAACCAGTAACCAGTAACCAGCAACAAGTAACCGTTCCGCAGGAACCCTATCACCGTGAACCCTTTGCGGCCGATGTGAGCGAGGGGAAGACGCATGCCGTATACAGAGCCCACTCCTATCACACGAAGGTTCCGCATCTTGCAATCGTGCCGTCCATCCTTCATTACACGAACCCTGGCGACCTCGTGCTGGATGGGTTCAACGGCTCCGGCATGACCGGCGTGGCGGCGCAATGGTGTGGCACTGCCCCCCGTGAATACCGAGCAGAACTTGAACAAAAATGGAAGACCGAAGGGCATGCCTTGCCTCAATGGGGGCTCAGGCATTGCGTGCTCAACGATTTGTCTCCTGCGGCAACATTTATGGCCGCAAATTACAATCAGCCGTTTGACGTGAACGCATTCTCGAAAGCGGCAATGAAGCTGCTCAAGGATATGGAGAAAGAGATCGGCTGGATGTACGAAACTCTCCACACTGATGGCAAAACTAAAGGACGTATCGAGTACACGGTTTGGAGTGAAGTATTCACCTGTCCTGATTGTGCGGGTGAGGTGGTGTTTCTTAATGAAGCGATGGATGAGGAATCGAAACGAGTAAAAGACAGTTTCCCCTGTCCACATTGCCAAGCGGAAGTTTCCAAACGCAGCCTCCAAAAGGCTTACGTAACAGAATTCGACACGCTTGCTAACAAGACCCATCAAGTCCCTCAACGAAAACCGTCCTTGATTTTCTATAAGATCGGCAAGATCCGTTATGAAAAGAAGCCAGATCTTGCGGATCTTGAGGTGTTACAGAAAATCAGCCAAATGGATCTGCCGTCTGAGCTTCCCAAAATGGCCCTGCCTTACATGCACATGACACATGAACGGGCGCGTATGGATAGATCAGGTGTCACGCACATCCACCATTTCTTTTTGCCGCGTGCAGCGCAAGCATTGGGCCTGCTGTGGCGAAAGGCCAAAGCACAACCAGATGTTCGTATCCGGCATATGCTGATGTTCACTGTTGAACAGGCTTTCTGGACGATTTCTATATGTAATTCATACAGACCAACAGGTTTCTCGCAAGTATCACAATATATGAAAGGCATTTATTATGTTCCTTCTCAACATTCAGAATTGAGTCCTTGGTATATTCTGGGTGGTAAGACTGCCCGTTTGGGCAAAGCGTTTCAAACTCCTTACGCCCGGTTATCTGGTGTGATCACCGGAACAGGATCCACGGCATTTCTGCAAGCGCCCGATCACTCTATCGACTACATTTTTACCGATCCGCCTTTCGGCGAAAACATCTACTATGCTGACCTGAACTTTCTTGTCGAGTCCTGGTATGGCGTTCTTTCCAACGCCAACGCCGAAGCCATCGTTGATAAGGCCAAGAAAAAAGGGCTGCCGGAATATCAGGTGTTGATGCGCCGCTGCTTTGCCGAATATTACCGTGTGCTCAAACCTGGACGCTGGATCACCATCGTATTTCACAACTCGCGCAATGCGGTTTGGAACGCCATCCAGGAGGCGCTGCAAAACGTTGGGTTCGTTGTTGCTGATGTGCGCACGCTGGATAAACAGCAGGGCTCTTACCGTCAGGTCACCAGCATGGCGACCAAACAGGATTTGGTGATATCCGCTTACAAGGCTAACGGTGGCCTTGAGGATCGTTTCAAATTGACAGCGGGCACTGAAGACGGCGTTTGGGATTTTGTTCGAACCCACCTCAGCAATCTGCCTGTATTCGTCAATAAAGGAGGCAGATCCGAAATCATCGCAGAGCGTAAAGAATACCTTCTGTATGACCGCATGGTCGCTTTTCATGTTCAGCGAGGCGTGACCGTTCCATTCTCCTCGGCTGAATTCTATGCCGGGCTTTCACAACGATTTTCAGAACGCGACGGCATGTTCTTTTTGCCGAATCAAGCAGCCGAATACGACAAGAAACGTATGACCGTTCAAGGCGTGGAGCAATTGATGCTCTTCGTTTCAGATGAAGCGTCCGCTCGGCAATGGCTGCGAGAGCAAATTCGGCATAAGCCACAGACCTTTCAGGAACTACACCCGCAGTTTATGAAGGAGATCGGCGGCTGGAGTAAAGCGGAAACACCGCTGGAGCTCTCCACTCTTCTCGAACAAAACTTCTTACGCTACGACGGCAAAGGCCCCGTTCCCGAGCAGATCCACGCCTACCTCTCCACCAACTGGAAAGAGCTGCGCAACCTGCCCAAGGATGATCCGACGCTTGTCACCAAGGCTCGCGACCGCTGGTACGTGCCAGATCCCAACAAGGCGGGCGACCTGGAGAAGCTGCGCGATAAGGCTCTGCTCAAGGAGTTCGAGGAATACAAAGAGATCAAGAAGAAGCTCAAGGTCTTCCGCCTGGAAGCTGTCCGCGCCGGATTCAAGAAAGCCTGGCAGGAACGCGACTACGCCGTCATCGTCGCCGTGGCCGACAAGATCCCCAACAACGTCCTGGAAGAAGATCCCAAGCTGCTCATGTGGTACGACCAGGCAGTAACGAGGATGGGAGGAGAATAATGGCAAAGATTGAAGGTTTTAGGATAAAGAATTTCAGATCGCTCAAAGATGTCACACTTGGGCGTCTCTGGAATCAGCAGCAGGCCGAGCCTCTTACTCCCATGACTGCGGTCATCGGTAAAAATGGCGTTGGCAAGAGTACGTTGTTTGACGCCTTCGGTTTTCTGGCGGACGCTTTAAAGTCTGGCGTAGAAGAGGCGTGCGACTCTCGCGGCAGGGGAGGATTTGAGCGTATTCGGGCGCAAGGTCAAAAAGGACCAATCGAATTCGAAGTCTATTACAAAGAAGATGGGAATGCCCGTCCTATCACCTATGAAATTTCCATTGATATTGATAGTTCTGGTCGTCCTTATGTCTTTAAAGAACGTCTCAGGCAGAGGCGAAAGGGCCAGAAGCACGGATGGCCTTTCTCGTTTCTTGTATTGAACAGTGGAAAAGGTGTTGTTTGGAAAGGTGACCTAGAGGGCCGGCAGATCGATGAAGAACAAGGTGAATTTGACCTGCTTGGCCTGATGGAGTCCATTAAATCAGGTGAGGCAAAAGAGGAGTCCAAGGAAACCGAAGTCGTCGAGCTTGACGACATGCGCAAGCTTGGGGTTGCTACGCTGGGCTCATTGAAACAGCATCCGAGGATTTCCGCGTTCCGCAAATTTATCGAGGGGTGGTACCTTAGCTATTTTACGCCGGACGCAGCAAGAAGCCTACCCCTTGCTGGACCCCAGAAACATCTAAATATACACGGAGATAACCTTGGGAATGTCGTTCAGTTCATGGAGCGGGAACATCCAAAGCGTTTCCAGGCCATTCTAAACCGAATTGCGGAAAAAATCCCCGGCATCAACAAGATAGATACAGAAAAAACAAACGACGGTCGCTTGCTGTTGCGGTTCAATGACAAAGGCTTTCAAGACCCGTTTTATTCGCAACAAATGTCTGATGGAACATTGAAGGTCTTCGCGTATCTCCTGTTGCTCGAAGATCCAACACCACCTCCGTTTTTGTGTATCGAGGAACCAGAAAACGGCTTATACCACAAGCTCCTTGAATCCTTAGCAAAAGAGTTTCGTGAGCATGCAACTGGCCGTAAGGGAGGATCTCAGGTTTTCATTACGACTCATCAGCCCTATCTGGTAGATGCCTTAGAACCTGCCGAAGTCTGGATTCTGGAAAAGGGAACGGATGGCTATTCGGTAATTCGCAGAGCAAGCGATGACACCATTGTTAAGAACATGGTAGCCGAAGGTTTGCCGCTGGGTGGCCTTTGGTACAGCGATTATCTGGACGCGAGGTGATCGAATGCATTTTGAGATCCTCGTTGAAGACCAATCCGGCAAGAAAGCGCTCGATATCCTTGTCCCGAAAATCATCGGTGATGCCCATACTTTCAATATTCATCCATATAAAGGCATAGGCCGCATTCCGAAGAACCTCGGCAACAAGGCAGATGCAAGTAAACGCATCCTGCTCGACCAGCTCCCAAAGCTTCTCCGTGGTTACGGTAACACTTTCGCCAATTATCCAGCCGAATATCCAGTGGCCGTCATCCTTGTCTGCGACCTTGACGACAAGTGCCTAAAAGCGTTTCGCCAAGAGCTTTTCAACATCCTGAATGCCTGCAATCCCCAACCAGAAACCCGTTTTTGCATCTCCATTGAAGAAGGTGAGGCTTGGTTTCTTGGCGACATCCCTGCTATCAAATCTGCCTATCCAAAAGCTAAAGACGCTGTCCTGAACGCCTACGTAAATGATTCCATTTGCGGCACATGGGAGCGCTTGGCAGATGCTGTCTATAGAGGTGGTTCATCCGCACTTTCTGCAAAAGGTTGGCAGGCTGTCGGTACCGAGAAATCACAGTGGGCAGAAAAGATCACTCCTCACATGGATGTAACAAACAATGCATCGCCTAGTTTTTTTTATTTCAGACGACAGCTACTTGAACTCACTGGAACGCAGCCCTGATGGATTCCTCTTGGCAATACAGCACTGTTCATAACAGCGCCTGCAAGCCCATCGAAGAACAGACCTTGTGGGGGCAGACGGTTTGCCGTGTCTGGTTGCCGAATCAGGACGCAAAAACCAGGACTGAGGACTGAGCGATGAGGACTGAGTAAAAGACAGGAAAGCGTATGAGCAAAGTGGAGAAATTTGAAGATTTAATAGCTTGGCAGAAGGCCCGGGAGCTGACGAAGCGAATTTATGAGGTCACCCGGCAGGGCGACTTTGCCAAAGATTTTGGTCTCAAGGATCAGGTCCAGAGAGCAGCAGTTTCCATCATGTCCAACATCGCTGAGGGATTCGAGCGAGGAGGTCGTGCCGAATTCCATCAGTTTCTTTCCACAGCTAAGGCCTCCTGCGCGGAGGTTCGATCTCAGCTCTATGTGGCGTTAGATGCCGGGTATCTCTCCAAATCTGCATTCGATCAACTTCAGTCGCTCTCTGAGGAAGTCGGTAAAATCCTTGGTGGCCTACGAGCTTCAGTCCAAAAACAGCGAGACGCACAAAAACCAGGACTGGGGACTGAGTGATGAGGCCTGAGGTCAATACGGGGAAGTTTTACTACTCGAAGTGTTTTCGATCGGTCGCGAAGGTGATTGAGATCGGCACGCTTTGGGGTAGTGATTACGCCAGTGTTTGGCTGCCCAACTCCGATGCTGTGGTCCGAGTCCCTGCCTCCGATTTGTCTTCCCTCAGTCCTCAGTCCTCAGCACTCAGTCCTGATTACGTTGCCTATGTGGCTGCCGCAGCCAAGGTGGCTGAGGTGCTCGAAGGCGGCTCTCATGGTTTTGGCAGCACCACCGACGGCCATGTATTGCTGGCTCCCATGGAGTCCAACGTCATTCCGCTGCCGCACCAGATCCACGCTTTGTCACGGGCCATCTCAGGGGACCGCGTGCGTTACCTGCTGGCCGACGAGGTGGGTCTCGGCAAGACCATCGAGGCCGGGCTGGTCATGCGCGAACTCAAACTGCGCGGGCTGGTGCGTCGCACCCTGGTCGTCTCTCCAAAAGGCATCGCGACCCAGTGGGTGGCGGAAATGCAGACCCACTTCAATGAGCAGTTCCAGCTTGTGTTGGGCGACGACATCAGCACGCTTCAACGGCTGTCGCCGCTTCAGAGTTCCGAGTTGCGAGTTTCTGGTTCCGGGTTTTCAACTCAGAACCAGCAACCAGTAACCAGTAACTGGCGAAACAACGCTTGGTCGCTTTTTGACCAAGTGATTGTTTCGCTCGACTCCGTCAAACCCATGGACAAACGACGCGGCTGGACGCCGGAAAGGGTTGCCGAATACAACCGCAGCCGGTTCGAGGATCTGATTACTGCCGGTTGGGATCTGGTGATTGTGGACGAAGCTCACCGCCTGGGCGGCAGCACCGACCGGGTCGCCCGCTACAAACTTGGCAAAGGACTGGCGGAAGCCGCACCCTATGTGTTGCTGCTTTCGGCTACGCCCCACCAGGGTAAATCCGATGCCTTCCATCGTCTGATGAACCTGCTGGATGACAATGCCTTCCCGGATATGGACAGCGTCACCCGCGACCGGGTGGCTCCGTTTGTCATCCGCACGGAGAAGCGCAAAGCCATTGATGCCGACGGCAAGCCGCTCTTTAAACCCCGTCGGACACAGATGGTCCCGGTGGCATGGGAGAGTCGACACCACTTGCAACAGTTCCTCTATGAGGCAGTAACCGACTACGTGCGCGAGGGTTACAACCAGGCCCTGCGCGAAAAGAAGCGCCACATCGGTTTTCTGATGATTTTGATGCAGCGCCTGGTGGTCTCCAGTACCCGGGCGATCCGCACCACGCTGGAACGGCGACTCGCGGTACTCAAGGATGGCGAACAGCAAGCCAGCCTGCGC
>JAWOFG010000136.1:0-7956 GCA_046482365.1 Pelovirga sp.
TGGCCGATTGTCAACGAGAGGTCCCAACTAAGGTTGGTTGCTGTGGAAATAAATTCCCACTGGGCGGGTTTCATTAATCAATCTAACACACTGTGGTACAAACTACTGGAAAATAAATAAAATATTATTGTTAAAGAGTTCTGGCCGGACAACTTAGTCATAAGGAGTGCTGCATGAATTGCTTGTGTCACGACCATGCAGAAAAGAAAAAAAACGCAATGTCCTGAATGGTATATGATGAACATCGTCAGGCCTTGATGGCGACCCACGTTTTCTCGAGACCTGAAGCCTCTACCTCAATCGCCGTTCTCATCATTTTTCTTTTACTGCCACGGATTTTCCCATGGGATTCAACGTACTGACCGCAGAAATTTCACACGAAACCAATTCTTTCAGTTTGCACAAGACCGGGCGTCAAGCCTTCATGTCCCGTTATGCCCTTATAGGGGCCGCCGCCATTGCTGAGCGTGGTGATAAGAATACCGAACTGGCCGGTTTTCTTGATGTCGGCAGGACTCATGGCTGGCAGGTCAACCATGTTCTCAGTGCCGCCGCCGGCCCCAGCGGAAAAATCAGGCGCAAGGCCTTTGACTGGCTCTGCGAGCCGATTCTTTCCAGTATAAAAAATCATCAGTTCGATGGAATCCTGCTCGGTCTGCACGGTGCGATGGGGCTTGATTTCAGTGAAGATGGCGAAGGCGAATTGTTACTCCGTATCCGCAGTCAAGTGGGGAGTAAAATGCCGATAGCTATCACTCTCGATCCTCATGCCAATGTCAGCAGACTGATGTGCAAGTTGGCGGATATTATTGTTTCGTTCAAAACCTACCCGCATATCGATATGCGCGATATTGGTCGGCAGGCTGGAGATATTCTGCAGCGGACGATGGCCGGTGAAATCACGCCGCAGACGATCCGGGTCAGTCGACCGATGCTCGAAGAAGTCAATGGTGGCCGAACCGACATCGGCCCGATGATCGAACGTATTGCTGCAGCCCGAATCTATGAGGAACAGCCGGATGTTTTTGCAGTCAGCATCAATGCCGGGTTTGCCGGCGCCGATGTCAAAGAGGTTGGCCCAACGGTAACAGTGACCGGGCAGGGTGACTTTGCTGCACATATGGCCTTCGCCGAATCCATCGCTGCAGATATCTGGAATCGGCGTTTTGAAGTGATTAACGATTATCTCAGTGTGACCGAATCGGCAGCAATCGCAGCGAGCTACGAACCTGACAATGGGCCACTGGTCATTGCCGACTATGCGGACAACCCCGGCGCCGGTGGCTATGGCGACTCAACAGCGCTATTGAACGCATTGCTCGATGTGCGGGTGGCCAATGCCTGCTTTGGTCCCATGGTGGATGGTCAAGTCGTACAGTCATTGCACCATTGTAAAGTAGGCGATCGGGTTCAGATTGAGCTGGGAGGCAAAACCGATCCAGAGTTTGGTGGTGCCCCGCTCTCAATAGAAGCCGAACTCGTCTCTTTCAGTGACGGGAATTTTGTTGGCGATGGTCCAATGATCCGTGGAATTTCCGGCAGTTTCGGCCCCAGCGCCGTCATCCGTGTCGCTGGAATTGACATATTGGTGGTCACTATCCCCCGGCAAATACTCGATTTGCAGCAATTCAAAACTTTTGGCATCGACCCCCAAAGCAAAGCTGTTGTGGCTCTAAAGTCGATGCAACACTTTCGAGCAGCGTTCGAGCCGATTGCCGGAGAGATTATCGTCTGTGACAGCGGCGCACTCTGCACCCCACGCTACGACCGGCTGCCCTACCACAACGTGCCAAGACCCATTTTTCCCCTGGATCAGATAGACATGTAATTTGTCATTGCTGTTTAGGATTTTAATGTTGGCCGACCATGGCAATAAGGGGTTTATATTGGACGATATGATGTCGGTGGCCAATAGTTCCTGTCACTCGTCAAAAGAACGTGTCATCGATCTAATGACTGGATTTTCAGAACGTTACGAGGAAGCCAGTGACAATAACTTTTGTAAAGCCGGGTTTTTCCGGTGACAGTTTCTTTTGGCAATCGACAATGACCAAAAACGAACGACCGACGAAGAAGCATCAGCCTAGAGGGCTACAAATCCTGCACGAAGACAAGGATACCATTGTTGTAGTTAAACCTGCTGGATTGCTGACCGTTGGCACGGATCGGGAGAAGTCGAGAACGGCCCACTATCTGCTCAATGATTATGTCCGCAAGGGGAATCCAAAATCACACAACAGGGTGTATGTGGTCCATCGTCTGGATATGGATACCTCCGGGGTTCTTGTTTTTGCCAAAAGTGAGCAGGCTAAAAAATTTCTTCAGGCGAATTGGGAGAATACCGAAAAACACTACCTCGCCATCGTTCACGGCCAACTGACGGAAAAAGAGGGAACGATCTCATCCTATCTGGTCGAGAATATGGCTCAGAGAGTTTACTCGACCGCTGATGCAACCAAGGGAAAGCTCTCCCATACGGCCTATAAGGTTTCAGAAGAGTCTAAAGGATTCAGCCTGGTTGATATTCATCTACTCACTGGCCGCAAGCACCAGATTCGCGTGCACTTTGCGGAAAGGGGGCACCCCATCGTTGGAGACAAAAAATACGAAAACAAGGACAGCCGTTCAAAGCGACTCGCCCTTCATGCCCGCTCTATTTCCTTTACCCACCCCTTTAGTCATAAGCGAATGACCTTTGACACCGGAGTCCCGGAGGATTTTATCCGACTATTTCGCAAGCTGCATAAGTGACAAACACCAATATTTGTTGTTTGTGAACGAAGATCGAAAACAACTTTGATCTGATCTTGCGCAATTGTTGAAGAATCTGCTCAACCTTAATTTCTGCTTCCGTCGTCGCTTCCAGCTGATTATCCGCCGAGCAGAACAAAGACCATTTTTTTGTTAAACCTGAATCAGTGAGTGGTTCGCCGACAGACTAAGCAGTTAATTTTTTCCGTCCCATAATGCACCATCCACAGAACACGAAACGCCCCCGGTCACCAGATTGAGGGCGTTTTTTATAAGCCACCATTTCTTACACACTAACACCCCGCTTGAAGATCCTGGCGAGGTGTTCCAAATATTGCGCCTACTTCAGGACATGTGTTGGCAGGTTTCAGAATAGATGCCATAGATGGGCGAACGGTTCCTTTCATAGTGGTCAAAACGGCCCGGCAAATTACGTTTAGAAGATCTGAATCATGCATGAAAATTCCGTTGATGAAGAGGCCTTGCTGATAGCTGCTTTGCCCAAAAATACCTTTTCTGATCTTTTTTAACTTGTGTATTGTCTGGAATGTCCGTATGGTCAGCGTCCTTGTTTCCCGCCTCCATCCAGAGCTGGAAAAAACTAATAGCTCTGAAAGATGTCTGAATGCACTGCTCTTTGTTTAACCTTCACACCCCGCACAAAGGTACTTCCTTCATCTTTTTGACCACAGAAAACAGTTTCTTCCGCGCTACTTCGACTTAATCGATCACTCACGTTTCTTTTCCAACACTTCATTTTGTCGATCACATATCGGCGGGGCATTCCTTTGCAGGATTGTCTAGTCGCGCGCTATTCAATTTAAGGAAAACTACAGATGATGCATCAAGCTCTTTCTTCGATCCGCCTGGATTGGTTCTCTAATCTGCGTGGTGATTCCCTTGCCGGTGTGGTGGTCGCGCTGGCGCTGATTCCCGAGGCCATTGCCTTTTCGATTATCGCAGGAGTTGATCCCAAGGTTGGTTTGTATGCCGCCTTCTGTATTTCCGTGGTGACGGCTTTTGTCGGCGGCCGAGCAGGGATGATTTCCGGGGCCACCGGCGCCATGGCGTTACTGATGGTGCTACTGGTGCGCGATCACGGCTTACAATATCTGCTGGCAGCGACGGTTTTGACCGGCCTTCTGCAGATTTTGGCCGGGGTCTTTCGGCTGGGCGGCCTCATGCGCTTTGTCTCGCGCTCGGTGGTTATCGGCTTCGTTAATGCTCTGGCGATTTTGATCTTTCTGGCGCAATTACCTGAACTCACTAACGTTGGTTGGCAGGTCTATGCCCTGCTGGCGGCAGGGCTGGGGCTGATTTATCTGTTTCCTTACGTAACCCGCGTGATCCCTTCACCGCTGGTTTGCATTGTCGCGCTGACGGCTTTTACCGCCTACTTTGGTGTTGATGTGCGTACCGTTGGCGACATGGGTGCGTTACCCGACACCTTACCCATGTTCTTGATCCCCGATATTCCCTTAAACCTCGAAACCCTGTGGATTATTCTGCCCTATGCGCTGCCGTTGGCCCTTGTTGGTCTTCTGGAGTCGATGATGACCGCGACCATTGTGGATGACCTGACCGATTCACCGAGCAACAAAAACCGCGAATGTGTCGGTCAAGGTGTCGCCAATATCGGCTCCGGGTTTCTTGGTGGCATGGCTGGTTGTGCCATGATCGGGCAATCAATCATCAATATCAAATCCGGCGGCCGCGGGCGGATGTCGACACTACTCGCGGGAGTTTTTCTGCTGTTGATGGTGGTGTTTATCGGCGATTGGGTCTCGCGCATCCCCATGGCGGCGCTGGTGGCGGTCATGATCATGGTCGCCTTCGGAACCTTCAGCTGGGACTCGATCCGTAATTTGCGCAAGAACCCGAAAAGCTCCAGTATGGTGATGGCTTCAACTGTTGTCGTCGTTGTCTTCACCCACAACCTTGCCCTCGGGGTGATGGTTGGGGTGCTTCTCAGTGCCCTGTTCTTTGCTTACAAAGTCGGGCAAATCCTGTATGTTGGCTCAAGTCTTTCGGAAGACGGTCAGGTACGGCGTTATGAGGTGATCGGGCAGGTCTTCTTCACTTCCGCTGAACAGTTCATCGCTTCATTCGATCTGAAAGAAGCGGTCGAGAAGGTGGAAGTCGACGTCAGTCGCGCCCACTTCTGGGATATTACTGCTGTCGGCGCCCTTGACAAGGTCATCCTTAAGTTCCGCCGAGAAGGAACTGAAGTCGAAATCTTCGGCATGAACAAGGCAAGCGAGACGATGGTCGATCGCTTCGCTGTGCATGACAAGCCCGATGCCGTAGCACGTCTGATGGGGCATTAAGGAGAAAGCACATGGAAAAAACCAAAACCCTCGTACTGGCGTGTATCGACGGCTCCAGTTATTCTCCGGCGGTCTGTGACAGTGCCGCCTGGGCGGCTTTGCGGCTCGACGCCCCTTTGACCTTTATCCACGTACTAAGCAAGGTGCGCGAAGCTCCGCAGGCCGATCTGAGCGGCAGTATTGGCTTTGGTACGCGCGAGTCGCTGTTGGAAGAGCTGGCGACCCTTGACGAAAAGCGTGGCAAACTGGCACAGGAGCGTGGCCGGCAGATTATTGCTGCTGCCAGAGAGCGTGCCCGCACTGCCGGTGTAGCTGAACCGGATGGTCTGCAGCGTCACGGTGGACTCATAGAAACCCTGAGTGAATTTGAGGAAGGGGTGCGGCTGCTGGTGATTGGTAAACGCGGTGAAGCGGCGGGGGTTGCTTCGGAGCACATCGGGAGCCATCTTGAACGGGTCGTTCGTTCCATGAGCCGACCGATCCTGGTGACAACCGATACCTTTCGCGCGCCGCAGCGCATTATGATTGCCTTCGACGGTAGTGCAACGACCCGCAAAGGGGTGGATATGGTTGCGCAGAGTCCTTTGTTTAGAGGCTTACCTTGTCATTTGGTGATGGCCGGGGCAGACACAGCGGATGCCCGTGCGCAACTGTCCCACGCCCGTCAGACCCTGGAAAAATCCGGGTTCGAGGCTCCTGCCGCGATCTTTCCCGGTGAACCGGAAGCCGTTCTTGCGCGTTATCGCCAGGAAAACGATATCGATATGGTGATTATGGGAGCCTACGGAAATTCGCGCATTCGCCAACTGTTCGTTGGCAGCACAACAACCGAGATGATTCGTAAATCAACCGTTCCATTGCTGTTGCTGCGCTAGGGCGTATCAGATGTAAAGGCTTAACCGTAAAACGGGGGGCATCCATGAATCATGCAATTCTGGGTGAATTCTACTCATTTCATAGAGGGTGTACTTGTCCCATAAAACACCCACAGTAGAAGACGAAATGCCCCCGGTCAACAGATCAGGGGCGTTTCTCGTGGGCCAGAGTTTAAAAGATTAACCTGTAAAGCCAGGCCCTGACGTTGCTAAACTTTATATAAGAGGTCTTTTCCGGCACTTAGACCGGTATCCTGATCATAAGTGGTGACCTCTACTATACAATCGCTTGACCGAAAGGAAGTTTCCAGAATGAACGAATTTTTGCTGCAGTGGTTGGAACGCTTTGGCTTGGCAGGCAACGAGGGGGCCTACTTACTTGTGGTCCTGGCCTTGCTGATCCTGACGGCGTTGGTAGTACATGTTATCCTGCACTATATTGTGCTGCGCTTTCTTGGCAAGAGTGCGCAGGCAGGCCGTCAGGTCTGGCGCAAAATCCTGTTCGGACATAATCTGTTCACTCGGCTAGCGCTGGTGTTGCAAGCTGTCATTTTGTATGCGCAGGCCCGCGTCTGGCTCGAAGCCGGTACCTTCATGCTGGGAGCGATAGAGATTGTCACTACGCTCTGGATAATTCTCTTCAGCTTCCTGTCCCTTTATTCTCTGCTCAATATAATCGAAGAATTCTATCGCAGCCTGGAGAGCGCGACCAAATTTCCCTTGCGCGGTATTTTCCAGAGCATCAAGCTGCTGGGCGCCACTATTGCCGTGATTGTCGCGATTGCCCTGCTGGTCGGCAAATCACCAATGTTACTGTTCAGCGGTCTGGGCGCCATGACCGCCGTGGTGCTGTTGATTTTCAAGGATCCGATTCTGGGCCTGATCGCGGGCATTCAGTTATCGGCCAATGATATGCTGGCCGTTGGAGACTGGCTGGAAATGCCGCAGAATGGCGCCGACGGGGATGTAGTCGATATCAGCCTCACTACAGTCAAGGTGCGCAACTGGGACAAGACCATTACCACCATCCCCAGCTACTCCCTGATTACCGATTCGTTCAAGAACTGGCGCAACATCGAGAATGTCGGCGGGCGCCGAATTATGCGTGCCGTCAATGTGGATGCCACCAGTGTCAAATTCCTGGACGACGCTGATCTTACACGCTTACGCAAGGCACAACTGCTAACCGGCTATATCGAAGACAAGCTCAAGGAAATCGAAAACGACAACCAGCAAAAAGGCATCGACCCCGACTCACCAGTCAATGGCCGCAGGCTGACCAATCTCGGCATCTTTCGTGCCTATCTGACCGCACATCTCGGAGCCAACATGCATATCAATCACGATCTGACCTACATGGTGCGGCAACTGGCGTCCGGCCCCCACGGTATCCCCCTGGAAATCTACGGCTTCTGCAACAATGTCAGCTGGGTGCCCTATGAGGCGGTACAGGCCGATATTTTCGATCATGTATTCGCGGTAATTCCCGAATTTGGCCTGCGCCTGTACCAGGCCCCCTCAGGCACTGATGTTCGAGCCCTAGCCGTGCATTTGGAACACAACTGTCCTGCAGAGATAGCGCCGTTCGAGGCGAGTTCCGGGAGACACCTCACTTAATTAGCTGTCTGCTGCGTAAACAGGGGTTAGGACTCAATTATGACGGCAATTAGAACAGCAAATCCCCGCTCGGGCATCCAGGCGGGGATTTCTGATAATGCAGGGATTGTAGGAATTGCTTACTTCAGCCAATTCCACATGCCCGATTCAATGCGAGAGGATAAATAAGAAAGTAATTTTTTATCCTGCTGCTTTGACAGGAAAGAATCCGAAACTTATTGTCAAGGGTCAGCGTAATTGAGCAGTGAGGCCGAATGACTAGTGGCCCGCTTTTATTCCCGAACTTGTGGCCATTGCCGGGCGGTATGCACCAAAGCCAACACCCACACCGTGTGTCCGTCGATCTCGTATACCAAGCAATAGTTTTCATGCGGTATCAGCTCACG